>JAJAYP010000269.1 GCA_026786185.1 Gemmatimonadaceae bacterium | reverse complement strand
GGGGTGTGCCGGTGCGGCTCTGCCACCCCAATGGTGTGGCTGTAGGTCATCACGCGCGGGGCCGCGGTCGCGTCGGTCGGCGAGCGCGGCGGTCAGCGCCGCGCTCCCCGATTCGTCGAGCCCCGTGTACGGCTCGTCGCACAGGAGCAGCCGCGGAGCGTGCACGATCGCGCGGGCAATGGAGACGCGTTGCTGCAAGCCTCGGCTCAGCGCGCGCACCGGCGCATTGGCCCGGTCGGTCACGCGCATCTCGGCGAGCGCGCGGCGTGCGGCTCCCGACGGATCGCGCACCCCATACAGTCGCGCCGCGAACTCGACGTTCTCGTGCGCGGTGAGCGCGCCGTAGAGCATGCTGGTGTGGGACACGAGGCCCACCTGCGCACGCGCGGCGGCGCCTTCCCTCAGCCGCACCCCTCCGACGCGGCAGGTGCCGTCGCTCGGCGCGAGCAGTCCGGCCAGCAGGCGCAGCAACGTCGTCTTCCCTGCCCCGTTGGGTCCGAACAACGCCAGACACTCGCCAGCGCCGATCGTGAAGTCGACACCGTTGACGGCGCGGCGCCCGCCGAACACGCGCACCAACCCCTCCGCCTCCACGACGGGACGGTTCGCGTCGATCACGATCTCTGCAGCGCCGGGCATCGGCGGAAGATACCGTGTGGCGGCGGGGGGGAGAGGGAGGAAACCTGACAGGGGTGGCGTCGGGGCTGCACGCCGATGCGCGCCGACGCCCGAGGCGCCGACGCCCGACGCGCCGACGCCCGACGCGCCGTACGACGCAGCCCGTACGCCGATGACTGCCGTACGGAGAAAGGCGTGCGGCGCGTCGGGGCGCGAGAGGCGTACGGCGCGCGGCGGGGGATTTGGAAGGGGCGGTTTGAATAACGGCTTACCGCAGGGGCAGTTGTCAGCGCAGTCACCCAACCGCACTCTCCGAATCCCCGCCTCACGCCGCACCCGCCCCGCCGTACGTCGCGCCGTACGCCGTTCGCCGTACGGCGTAGGCCGATGGCCGATGGCCCAAGGCCGACGGCCCCACGCGAAAGTTCTCAGTGCGCCGCCAACGTCTCACTCTCGATGTCAACGTCCTTCGTCTCCTTCACGAACAGCACCCCGATCACCAGCGTCACCAGCGCGATCACCACGGGATACCACAACCCCGAATAGATGTCGCCTGTCCGGGCGACGATCGCGAAGGCGATGGGCGGGAGGAAGCCGCCGAACCACCCGTTCCCGATGTGATACGGAAGCGACATCGAGGTGTAGCGAATCTTCGTCGGAAACAGCTCCACCAGCATCGCCGCGATCGGACCATAGACCATCGTCACGTAGAGCACGAGCACGAACAGCAGCAAGGTGACCATCGTCGTGTTCACCTGCGCCGGGTCAGCCTTGGCCGGATACTTCGCCGCGCTCAATGCCTGCTCGAGCCGGCCCTCGAATGCAGCGCCATCCGCTTTCGCCGTTGGCGCCAACGCGTCGTACGACAGGATCACCGTCGTCCCCACGCGTATCTGCGCGTCCCGACCCTGCGGGCCCGACGCGTTCGTGTACGGCACGCCCTTCCGGACCAGTGCCGACTTGGCGACGTCGCAAGGCGACGTGAACTTCGATGTTCCCACCGGATTGAACTGCACCGAGCACGATGCCGCATTCGCGATCACCGTGACGGGCGACGCATTCTCCGCCGCCTCGAGCGCCGGATTCGCGAAGTGCGTGATCGCGCGGAAGATCGGGAAGTACGTGAGCGCCGCGAGCAGCAGGCCGGTCATGATGATTGGCTTGCGCCCGATCCGATCGGACAGCCACCCGAACAGCAGGAAGAACGGCGTCGCGGCGAGCAACGATGCGGCGATCATGAGATTCGCCGGCTGCGGGTCCACCTTCAGGATCTGTGTCAGGAAGAACAGCGTGTAGAACTGTCCGGTGTACCACACCACCGCCTGACCGGCGGTGAGTCCGAACAGCGCCAGCAGCACGACCTTGAGGTTCTCGCGATTCCCGAACGAATCCCTCAGCGGATTCGTCGACCCTTTGCCCTCGGCCTTCATCTGCTGGAACAGGGGCGATTCGTTGAGCGTGAGCCGGATCCACACCGACACGCCGAGCAGGATCAGAGACACGAGAAAGGGAATACGCCACCCCCAGGCCTCGAATGCTTCCGTCCCGAGCCAGACGCGACAGCCCAGGATCACGAGCAGCGAGAGGAACAGCCCCAGCGTGGCCGTCGTCTGGATCCACGAGGTGTACGCACCGCGCTTCCCACGCGGTGAATGCTCCGCCACGTACGTCGCCGCACCGCCGTACTCGCCGCCGAGCGCCAGACCCTGCAACAGGCGCAGCAGGATCAGGATCACCGGAGCGGCGACGCCGATCGTGGCGTAGTTGGGCAGCACGCCGACGATGAACGTCGACAGGCCCATGATCAGGATCGTGACGAGAAAGGTGTATTTCCTCCCGACGAGATCGCCGAGCCGTCCGAAGAAGATCGCTCCGAAGGGGCGGACGGCGAAGCCGGCCGCGAACGCGAGCAGGGCGAAGATGAAGCCCGCCGTGGGATTGACACCCGAGAAGAACTGCTTGCTGATGATCGCCGCGAGCGAGCCGTACAGATAGAAATCGTACCACTCGAACACCGTGCCCAGGGACGACGCGAAGATCACGCCGCGGACCTGGCTCGGACTCAGCTCCTTCACGATTCCCACGCTCGTCGGATCGCCTGATCGGGCTACGTTGGCGGACATTCCTTCTCGGGAAAGCGGTGAAGTGCATCGCGGTCGCGAAGTTCGCGTAGCCTATCGCCTGCCGCTCATTCGTCAATAGCGTGCGGGAGCGGATCGTGTGGCGCGGGTTGCATCCATTGCAGCCCCGTGTCAGGATACGACGACTTCCTCACCAGCCACGGCCGCGTACATGTCCGACGATCTCGACGTCCTCCTCACGGAAACCCGGAAGTTCGCGCCGTCTCCGGCGTTCAGCGCCAGCGCGTCCGTTCCGTCGCCGGAGATCTACGACCGCGCCGCCGCGGACATGGAACGCTACTGGTCGGAACAGGCCGACACGCTCGAATGGAGCACGCCGTACACGACGGTGCTCGACTGGAAGCCACCGCACGCGAAGTGGTTCGTCGGCGGCAGGTTGAACGTGTCGGTCAACTGTCTCGACCGGCACGTGCGGTCCGCCCGCCGCAACAAGGCGGCACTCGTGTTCGAGGGCGAGCCGGGCGATCGCCGGACGCTCACGTACTGGGACCTCTACGTCGCCGTCAACCAGTTCGCGAACGTGCTGAAGTCGCTCGGAGTCAGGAAGGGCGACCGGGTGGCCATCTACCTGCCGCTCATTCCGGAAGCGGCAATCGCCATGCTCGCGTGTGCGCGGATCGGCGCCATCCACTCCGTCGTGTTCGGCGGCTTCGCGCCCGATTCGCTGCGCGACCGCATCAATGATTCGCAATGCAAGGTCCTCGTCACCGCCGACGGCGGCTATCGGCGCGGCTCCATCGTGCCGCTCAAGCGCAACGCCGACAAGGCGCTCGAGGAAACACCATCCATCGAGCACGTCGTCGTCGTGCGTCGACGTCCCGGCGCCGTCAGCGAGGAGGCCTTCGCCGAGATGACCGAAGGGCGTGACCTCTGGTACCATCGGCTCATGCGGAACGCGCCGATGTGGTGCGAGCCGGAGCCGATGGACTCGGAAGACGTGCTCTTCATCCTCTACACGTCGGGCACCACCGGCAAGCCGAAGGGCATCGTGCACACGACCGCCGGCTACCTCGTCGGTGCGCACACCTCCACCGCACAGGTGTTCGACCTCAAGGAGGACGACGTCTTCTGGTGCACCGCCGACATCGGCTGGGTCACGGGACACACCTACCTGGTCTACGGACCGCTCGCCAACGGCGCCACCTGCGCGATGTACGAGGGCGCGCCCGACTGGCCCGAGAAGGATCGGTTCTGGGACATCTGCGAGCGACTGGGCGTGACGATCCTCTACACCGCGCCCACAGCCATCCGCGCGTTCATGAAGTGGGGCGATCACTGGCCAGCGAAGCACGACCTTTCGCAACTGCGACTGCTTGGCTCGGTGGGGGAGCCGATCAATCCGGAGGCGTGGATGTGGTATCGCGAGCATGTCGGCGGCAACCGCTGTCCCATCGTGGACACCTGGTGGCAGACCGAGACCGGAGGAATCGTCATCTCACCGCTGCCCGGCGTCACCTCCACCAAGCCGGGGAGCGCGACGACGCCGCTGCCGGGCTACGCCGCAGCGATTCTTGACGGGAAAGGACAGGAGATCGCGGTCGGTGGCGGGCTGCTCGCGCTCACGAAGCCATGGCCCTCCATGCTGCGCACCATCTGGGGCGACGAGGCGCGATACGTCGACACCTATTTCTCCAAGTGGCCGGGCCGACCCGATCTCTACTTCCCGGGCGACGGCGCCAAGCGTGACGACGACGGCTACTTCTGGATCCTCGGCCGCGTCGACGACGTGCTCAACGTCGCAGGCCACCGCATCGGCACCATGGAGGTCGAGAGCGCGCTGGTGGAGCATCCGGCCGTCGCGGAAGCCGCCGTCGTCGGCAAGGCACACGAGTTGAAGGGCCAGGCGATCGCTGCGTTCGTGACGCTTCGCGAGGGATTCCACCAGTCGTCGTCGCTTCGCGACGAGTTGCGCGAGTTCGTCAGCCAGAAGATCGGCGCGATCGCGAGGCCCGACGATGTGCTCTTCAGCGCGGACCTCCCGAAGACGCGATCGGGCAAGATCATGCGCCGCCTCCTGCGCGACATCGCGGAGGGCCGGGCGCTCGGCGACACCACGACCCTCGCCGACCCCAACGTCGTGAATTCGCTGAAGGACATGTACGAAGCTCAGGAGAGCTGAGGCCGCGACGCCGCGAGCTGTCACGGACAGGCCACGGTGCACTTCCCCGATTGACGCCGTCCGGCGATTCGAATAGTGTTCGCGTTCAATCCCGACACATTCAGTCGGGATTGTCCACGAACCCCATTGCTCCCCGCCCGTGCGCTGCGCCATCCTCGTTGCCTCGTTGCTCGTCGTTTGCAGTGGAACCCTCGTCGCGCAGGAACCGGTCGCCAGTCAGGCGGCCGTGAGCGACCGCGATACCGTCGACCTCCGCCCCGTAAAACCGCGCGAGCTGGAAGCGGTGCGGGTCGAAGCGGCGCGTTCTCGCCGAAGCTACGGCGCCTCGACGACGCGCTCGGCCACCAGGACCGAGACACCGCTGCGCGACACGCCGCAGTCCGCCACCGTCCTCACACGCGCGCTCATCGCCGACCAGGCCATGCAGAGCATGGCGGACGTCGTGCGGTACATCCCCGGCGTGACGATGGGCCAGGGCGAGGGACATCGGGACGCGCCGACCATTCGCGGCAACAGCTCGACGGCCGACTTCTTCGTCGACGGCGTGCGCGACGACGCGCAGTACCTGCGCGACGTGTACAACGTCGAGCGCGTGGAAGCACTCAAGGGCCCGAACGCCATGGTGTTCGGACGCGGTGGCGGTGGCGGCGTGCTCAATCGGGTGAGCAAGGAACCGAACTGGGCGAGGGCTGGCGCCCTCACGCTGGAAGGCGGCTCATTCGATCACAGTCGCGCCACGATCGATGTCGGTGATGGCCTCGGCGGACGCGCCGCTGTCCGGTTCAACGGGATCTACGAGAAGTCGGACGGCTTCCGCGACGGCTTCTCGATGAAGCGCCGCGGACTGAATCCCACGGGGAGCGTCCTGCTCGGCGGGGGTACGATGCTCAAGCTCGACTATGAGCGCTTCGTCGACGACCGCACCGTGGACCGCGGCATCCCGTCGGCCCGGGGGGTACCATCGGCCGCAGCGATCACAACCTTTTTCGGAGATCGCGACGCGAGCTACTCGCATACCAACGTCGACGCCGCCGGCGTCGGCCTGGAACGAGCGCTCGGCCACGGCGTGACGCTCCGCAACCGGTCACGCTGGGTGCAGTACGACAAGTTTTATCAAAACGTCTATCCGGATAGCGCAGTGAACGCCGACGGCACCCAGGTCAGGATCGCCGCGTACAACAGCGCGACGCCGCGGACGAACCTCTTCAACCAGACCGATCTCGTGTCGGCGTTCGCAACAGGCTCCGTGCGGCACTCGCTCGTTGCCGGTGCCGAGCTGTCGCGACAGGTGACGCGGAACTATCGGCAGACGGGCTACTTCGACAACGGCACCGTGACGAAAAAGCTCGTGCCGTTCGACCAGCCGTCGGTGTCGGCCGGTGCGACGTACCGGCAGAGCGCGTCCGACGGCGACAATCGCGTCGTCGCCAACGTCGCCGCCGTCTACGTCCAGGATCAGGTCTCGCTGTCGCCGATGTGGCAGGCGATCGTGGGCGTGCGCATCGATCGCTTCGCCCTTCGCTTTCACGACAATCGCAAGAACACCGACCTCCAGCGCGACGACCAGCTCGTGTCGCCACGCGCCGGCCTGGTGTTCAAGCCGATATCCGCGGTGTCGCTCTACGGCAGCTTCGGCGTGTCGCACCTCCCCAGCGCCGGCGACCAGTTCTCGTCGCTCACCGCCACCACGCGATCGCTCGCGCCCGAGCGCTTCCGGAACTACGAAGTCGGGGCGAAGTGGGACGTTCTTCCCCGGCTGATGCTCACGTCGGCGCTGTATCGGCTGGACCGTACGAATAGCTCCGCGCCGGATCCACTGAAGACCGGTGTGATCGTCCAGACGGGAGCCCAGCGCTCCACGGGCGCCGAGTTCGGGCTCACGGGCGAAGTCACGAACGCATGGCAGATCGCCGGCGGGTTCGCCACGCAGCGGGCCGAGATCACGAGCACGACCAGCGCGGCGCCCGCGGGCCGGTCCGTTCCCCTCGTACCGCGCCGCACCCTCTCGCTCTGGAATCGCTACCAGGTCACATCGGCCGCCGGCGTGGGGCTGGGAGTAGTGCGACAGGCTTCCATGTTCGCCTCCATCGACAACACCGTCACGCTTCCGGCGTTCACGCGCGTGGATGGCGCGCTGTTCCTGACAGCCACGCCGCACGTGCGACTGCAACTCAACATGGAAAACCTGCTCGATCGGCGGTACTACGCCACATCGCATGGCAACAACAACATTTTGCCAGGCGCCCCGCGCTCGCTCAAGTTGTCCGTGACCACTGGTTTGTGACCATGGGTCGCGCCCGGCGAGGTCGCAGCCCGCATCAGGGTTCGCGGCCTCGGCTGGTATGCTACGTGCGCTAGCGGTGCGCGCCCCCGACTGGATGAGCGAGCCATGTGGAGTTTCCTGAAGCGCCTCTTTCCCGAGAATATCTTCTCCCGCAAGATCGATCCCGGCGCGGAGCGCCGTCTTCGGCTTGCGCAGGCGCGTGCCGAGGAATCGATCATCCGTTCGCACGTCGACAACGCGCTCATGTTCGTCGACACCCTGGCGGAGGACATGAGCTTCGACCGGGCGATCGACTCGTACGTCCGGCAGATGTCAATTCCCGAACCGCTCGCCAGCACGGTGGCGACTCGCACGCTGGTGATCCTCGGCCAGGATCTCGTGCCGTACCGTCGCCGCTCGCGTGAAGAGGCGGGAGCGACCGACACGGACGAGGCATCGCGTCCGCCGCTGCGCCTTGGCGAGTCGGCCGATGCGCGGGCGCGTGGAGCGAAGCGCGCCTGATCGTCTCCGAACCCGGAGCAGTGGAAAGGGCGAGCCGCGCGGCTCGCCCTTTCTCGTATCGAAGCGCTCGCGCCGGCCCTACTGGTCGTGTCTGTTTCCCGTGTCGGCGCCCGGACGACTCAGGCGCGTGCGCTCCTGCTGCACGTACCACTCGGCCTCGCGCAGCAGCGCCTGCGCGTCGAACACGATGCCATCCTTGATCGTCCACGCCACGCCGCCTCGCCTTTCGCGCTCGGCTTTCGACAGGATTCCGTAGTAGCCGTACCCACGGCCGTACATGACCTTGAAGTTGTCCAGCGGATTGCCGTTCACCACGGCGAGGTCGGCGATGCAGCCCACGCGCACGCCGCAGTGGTCCGTCCAGCCGAGCGTCTGATACGCGTTGGTCGTGGCGGCCTTGATGATGTCCAGCGGATGGAGCCCCGCCTCCTGCAGCAGCTCCAGTTCGCGGATCATGAAGATGCCGCCGGCGTCGGCGACGTCGCTGCCCGCGGTGAGCAGCCCGCCCTTGTCGTGGAACAGCTTGAGATACTTGAACCAGATCTGGTAGAACTCTCTCCAGTTCAATTCATCTGAAAGCTTCCAGTCGCGATGATAGCTCCCATGCTGGGTGGAGTCGGGGAGCTTGTCGACCTGGCTCGGATGAAAGAGTGTCTCCCGGAACGGCAGCGTGCGGCCGCGAAACAGGTCCCGGTTGTCTTCGTATGCGGCGAGCGTGGGGTTCCAGTTCGTGCCGTTCTTCACCAGCAGGTCGAGCAGCTCGACGATCTTCTCCGGATGCTGGTCGCCCTCCTTCCACAGCTTTCCGGCCCACCGGAAGCGATCGCTCTCGTCCCAATAGTTGTAGTCGGGCGGAAAGCTCTGCGTGCCGGTGAGCCCGGCTTCGGGGAACCCGTAGAAATGCTCGATGCTGCGCACTCCCGCATTGGACGCCACACGCGCGTCGGTCTCGGACACCTTGAGATCGACCATCGTGTGCAGACCGAGCTTCTTCCCCTCGTCCACGGCCGCTTCGAGGACGTCGGGATACTGGCCGGGGCTCTTGCTGATCTTGATGCAGTCGGCGCCGATCTCCTTGAACATTCGCACCATCGTGCGTGCCTTGGCCGCGGTGTTCCCGTCCTTCCACGAGCGGAGTGGAAGCGGCCACCGCTGGCAGAGCACGAGACGTGGTGCGACGACCTGGTTGAGCGAGCTCAGTCGACGCTGCTCCGCCAGGAACTTCATGCCGGCCCCGGAGCCCGCGTCGCGCACGGCGGTGACGCCATGTCCGAGGTAGAGGCGGAAGGCGTACTCGTGGCCGCGCGACCCCAGCTCGCCACGGTCTCCGGGCAGGTGGGCATGCATCTCCACGAGCCCGGGGATCACGTACATCCCCTTCACGTCGATCACCCGGTCGCCCGTCGGGCGGAACGACTCGCCACCCGCGCTCGCGACGTTCACCGGATCTGCCAACAGGATGTCGGCGATCCGGCCGCCTTCGATCACGATATCCACCGGCCCCTCCGGCGGCATCGCGCGATTGGTGCCGGGCGAGCCTCGGCCACTGATGATGGTGGCGTTGCGCAGCACGAGGCGACCGTAGCCGATGCCCTTGGTCGTGCCCATTGAAATCGGCGCCTGTTCCAGCGCCGGCGCGCGTTGCGCGGGGAGCACGGCACCGCCGAGGGTGAGCGCCATGCTCATCGCCGCCGCGGCGACCGCACGCGCCGGGATCTTCTCGCCAGAACTCATTCTCGTCTCGAAAGAGCGTGTGATGCCATGCGTCCTGCGTGGCAGGGAGGTGGGACAACTCCGCTGGGCTACCGATCTTCGGGGTCGCGCACCGCACGAAGGGTCACGTCCGACGTGTTCCGGATGTCCTGCCCGTACCCGGTCACCCTGAGCTGGGCCATCGCATGCTCCATGCGGTCGTCCAGCAGCGCGCGCACGTCGCGCAGGTCCAGTACCGCGATCACGAACAGCAGCGTCGCGAGCACGGCCGAGACGACACACCACTGGCAGATCGCATCGATGACGAACAACTCGAGATACGTGAGCCAGAGTGAGAACAGAACACCCGTCGCCGTCATCCCCGCGAGCAGCCGCGAGAGTCCAATACTGTCGGCGAAGGTGGACCCGAGCCCGATGAGCGACACCGCGAGCACCGCGAGATAGTACGCCACGCCCCATGTCGCGACGGGGAATCCGAGAAGCGTCGCCCACTTCGACGTCTGCACCACCTCGCACGATCCGACGGAGCACACGAGCGTACCGATGTAGCCGAGCTTGTACATCATGAGGTACAGCGCGACGAACAGACCGGCGAGCGCCACCAGCGCTGCCAGCATGCGCTTGTTCACCGGGTGGCGCCGGCGGCGGAATCGGTACGGACGGGAGCTGCCTTCAGCGCGCCATCGACGTACTTCTTGAACGCGTCGTACGGGATGGCGCTCGGCACGACGAGTCCGTTGAACACGAACGTCGGTGTGGACTGCACTCCGCGCTTCTCACCTTCCGTCAGATGCGACTGCACCTTGGCACGGTGCGTCTCGGCATCCATGCACCCGTTGTACTTGGTCATGTCCAGGCCGAGCGCCTTCGCCAGTTCGCCGATCGGTCCTCGCGGCCGGCCGGTCGCCTCGCCATTCCAGCGGTCCTGGTTGGCGAACAGCGCATCATGCATCTGCCAGAACTTGCCCTGGTCGTTCGCGCATGCTGCGGCCAGTGAGGCGTCCCAGGTGTTCTTGTGCATCGAGAGCGGAAAATCCATGAAGCGGAATCGCACCTGTCCGGTATTCACGAGCCGCGTGCGCACATCCGGCTCGGTGAGCGTCGCGAACTGTCCGCAGGCGGGGCACTCGAAGTCGGCGAATTCGATCACCTCGACGGGTGCGGACGCCGAGCCGATCACGTAGCCCTCCGACCTGATGGCAGGAAGGTTGGGATCGAGCCGCGTGGCGACGGCCTTCGGTCTCGAGGCCATCCAGCTCAGCCCCGTGATGCCGACGAGCGCAAGCGCGCCGAGCGCGATCCAGAATCCGCGCCCGGGGCCGCCACGCTTGGCCGTTCCTACCACTCCGGGCCGTCGTCCCTGTCCTGCGTCCCGCCCTTGCTTTGCCATTGATCTCCGTGCTCCGCCTGCTTGAGTGCGTCGGTGACGATGCGGCGACTATCCGCCACTTCAGGCGTGTCGTACGTCGCGCGGACTTCGTAATGGAACAGCTCGCTCTTCACGTCGCCCACGAGCCGCGTGAGCTCGGCGGGATTGCCGAGAAGATTTCCGGACGCGTCGAGCGCACGGATTCGTTCAGCGAGCGCGCGGAGCATGTCTTCAAGCTTTCGGGCGCGCCCGTCGTCGTAGGTCTGGTCCGACATGCTGCCGTCTGGTCGGGGAAAACGACGGCACGGGCGGCGACGATGGTCTCGCGAGTCGCCCGCGCCGGCGCGGGGAAAACTAGGGACGAACCGGCGTCACGCAAGCAACCGAACGGGCCGAATGACGGAGCCGGACGCGACGGCGCGAGAGGTGCAATGGCACGCCTCACCTGACCGGCGCCGTCGCATCCGAGTACTATCGCCGGCCGGCATGCCACATTTGCCGCACTACCCCTGTACGAGGAGGAGGGTTCCCATCGACGCCGATCTGCTGCGCATCCCGGTCGGGCCGGGCTCGATTCACGTCGAGCGCTACGGCCATGGCGGCGCGCCCATCGTCCTGCTGCACGGCTTCGGGACGTCGAGCTTCGTCTGGCGCGATATCGCTCCGGAGATTGCCCTGGCCAACCGCACGGCGTTCGCCATCGACCTCTTCGGTCATGGGGAATCGGACCGTCCGTTCGACGCCGATTTCGGGATCGCCTCGCAGGCCGAGCTGATCGATCGCGCCCTCACCGCGTTGCGCCTGCCCAAGGCGACCGTCGTCGGGCTCGATCTTGGCGGCGCCGTGGCGCTCCGGCTCGCCGCGAGCCGGCCGGAGCGTGTCGAGCGACTGATGCTCATCAATCCCATCGCGCTCGACGAGGTGCCTGCCGGAGACGTGAACAGCCTCCAGCGCAACACCGCTCGCTTCGCTCTTCGCTCGTCGCGCGGCATTCTCGGCGCCGCCCCGATCCTCGGTGAGGTGCTGCGTCGTAGCGTGGCGGAGGAAGCATCCATGCCGGACAAGCTCGTGGCGCGCTACCTGGCCCCGTACGTCGGCGCGGAGGGACTCAATCATCTCCTCCTGCTCGCCCGCTCCATCGACGACGAGGACATGGAGGATATCGAGCTGGGTGCGCTGCCCCAACCCACGCTCATCGTCTGGGGCGACAAGGATCCCTGGGTCGCCGAGGATTTTCCGCAGCGGCTGAGCGACACGATACCCGGCAGCAGGTTGGTGCGTCTCCCGTCGGCAGGTCGGCTGGTGCCGGAGGAAGCGCCGCAGGAACTCGTGAACCTGCTTCTGGAGTTCATAGGAGCGGCGCAGCTTCAGGACTGATTCTTGACAAGAACAACTGGGGGAGCGTGCCCCAGCAGGTTATATTCATCCAGTACTCTTTCACACCTTATCCCAATACATGGCCAAGCCGCAGAAGAATACAGCGACGCGTCGATATGCAGGTTCCGCGGAGCCGTCCCCGTTCGAGCAGGCGCGCGATGAACTGTTCCAGCACATCATGCGTTGTGGCGTCGTAGGCGCCGAGGCCGGACACGTCGAAGAGTGGTTCGCCGAGACGATCACGTACCTGACCGGCCGGTTCCCCGAGCTGAGCGAGACGCAGATCGGCGACCTGAAGACCCTGGGCCTGCGCTTCGCGCAACCGCCCAAGACGCGTACGGAAGCGGATTCGGCATCGGCCGCCTGACTTCTCGCACGCGAAGCAGTACACGACACGCCCCCGGTTTCCGGGGGCGTTTCCGTTTTCGCAGTTGGGTGGGTTGCGTGTGTCGGCTGTTCGACGCGCGAGCGACGACGCGCGCTACCGCGCGCCCGGTGGCCCGCGTCGCAGCACGATGCCCAGCCGGACGCCGTCGCCCAGCCCTGCCTGAAACGCCGGCACCAGACCATGCCTGGACCGCCGTCCCTCGAGGTCCACGGCCACCAGCAGCACGGGACGGACGCGCTCACCCGACTCGACGCGGAGGCCCAGTCCACCACCGAGCGAGAGTCCGTACGTCGTCTGGCGAAAGGGATCGAGGAGGAAACGGGCCAGGATGTCCACGCGGCCGCTCGCGCGCGAGCGGCCGGGCGGCCGCGTGGAATCGCTTCCGAGGCGTCGGCCGGCGGCGCCGATGAGTCCCAGCCGCACGTAGATACCGAGCGGAACCTGCACGCCGGCCCCGATGTGTACCGCCGCTCGATCACCCAGGATCACAT
>JAJAYP010000268.1 GCA_026786185.1 Gemmatimonadaceae bacterium | reverse complement strand
CACAGTGGCTCGGACACACACCAAGCCGCCGCCGTAAATGGCCCCCGGGGCGTGGCTGGGGGACCACCGCGACGAGCATGGCGCGCTGGTGGGGCGCGAAGGCAGGCGGGGCACCGCGATGCGGGCAGCGCGTGACCTCTCCGACTCGCAGGCGGCGAGCATCGTCGCGTACCTCCGCACGCTGCCGATGCGCGACCGGAATGGTGCGTCGTTCGCGCAGTCGAGCGACAGCATGAGCGCCCAGGCTGCCGCGCGCAATGTGATCGCCCAGCTCGAGCAGTCGCTCAGCGCGGCGAAAAGCGGCCGGCCCAGCGACGCGGGAGACAAGGCGTTCGATGCATACATCGCGTTCGAGCCGCTCGAGCGCACGGCGCGCGCGAAGAACCCCGGTCTCGTGTCCTCCATGGAGCGCCAGTTCGCCGAATTCAAGGCGGCGGTCCGGTCGAATGACGTGCGTGGCGCCGAGAACGTGCGCGACGCCATCGAAGCGACGCTGCCGCAGGTGGTCGCGCTCACCGCGCCCACCGGCAGCGGCGCCGAAGCGTTCTGGCAGTCGTTCCTCATCATCATCCGGGAAGGGTTCGAGGCCATCCTCGTCATCGGTGCGATCGTCGCGTTCCTCATCAAGACCGGGCATCGCGAGCGGCTGCGCAGCATCTGGACAGGCGTCGCACTGGCCGTGGTGGCGAGTGCCGTGACGGCGGTCGTTCTCAAGACGCTGCTGGCGGCAGCGCCGGCCAGCCGCGAGTTCATCGAGGGCACGACGCTGCTGCTGGCCGTGGTGGTGCTCTTCTCGGTCAGCTACTGGCTGATCTCCAAGGTGGAGGCGGCCAAGTGGCAGCAATTCATCAAGGAAAAGGTGAGCACGGCGCTCGATCAGGGTGGGGGCCGGGCGCTTACCTTCGTCGCGTTTCTCGCGGTCTACCGCGAAGGCGCCGAGACGGCGCTGTTCTATCAGGCGCTGTTCAACGAGGGGCCGCAGGTCGTACTGCCCATCTCGCTCGGCATCGCGGCGGGAGCGGCGGCGCTCGCGGTAATCTTCACCCTGTTCTATCGCTTCGGGATGCGCATCCCGCTCCGTCCATTCTTCTCCGTGACGAGCGTGCTGCTCTACTACATGGCGTTCGTCTTCATGGGGAAGGGCATTCGTGAGCTGCAGGAAGGGAACATCATTCCCCTCTCGGCCATCCGCGGCTTTCCCCACGTCGACGCACTCGGCCTGTATCCGAGCTGGCAGGGCGTGCTGTCGCAGTTCGCGCTCCTGCTGCTGTTCGCCTTTGCCGTGCTCAAGACATTCTGGCCCAAGCGGTCGGTGTCGCTCCCGACGGTGATGACACCGGAAGTCGTGACGGCGCCGGTGATCACGTCGGCCGAACTTGCCGAGATGCGGGCGGAGAACGAGATGTTGCGAGTCCGGCTCGCAGCGCTGGAAGACGCGATGGACCGGGAAGCGGCGAGAGGCTGACGCTTCCGGCGGTGCACGCACCGCCGGCGAGCGACACGCGGGAGTTCAGCCGGCCGGGGCCAGCACGGCGCGAATGCCTGGCTTCCCGGGTCCGACCGTTCGCGTGTACATCATGATCGCCACGCCGATGAGCATGAAGCCCACCGCGATCAGCTGCGCATAGGTCAGACCCGCGACGAATCGGTCATCCTTCGCGCGCAGGAACTCGATCAGGAACCGCTCGAGCCCCATCAGCACGCAGTACACCCCGAAGAGCCAGCCCTCGGCGTGCGCATGGTCGCGCAGCCGCCAGAGGATGAGAAATGCGCCGAAACCCATGGCCACTTCGAGCAGCTGCGTGGGAAGCACCGACAATACCGTGCTCGCGGTTGCGCCGGCCGGCACCGCGATGCCGAAGTCCCGCGCCATCACGCCCGCCGTGCTCGGCGGCGCCCCTTCCGGAAATGCGACGGCGAGGAAGCCGTTCCATGGTCTGCCGTAGTCGTCGCCCACCGCCCAGCAACCTGTGCGGCCCACCGCGTACGCCGCCGCCAGCGGCGCTGCCGAGACGTCGGACATGCGCATGACACCGGCGCGCTTGTGGAGCACGACCGCGATCACCGAGAGCGCACCGCCGAGGAACCCTCCCCAATAGACGAATCCGCCACGGTCGAAGATGGAATCCCAGTGGCCTAGCACGACGACGTAGTAGAGCTTCGCCCCGAGAAGGCCCCCGATCAGGGCGGCGAAGATCATGTCGGAGATGGGCGCGGGATCATGGCCTCGTCGCACGAGCTCCCGCTGCGCGACCGACTGCGCGACGACGAAGCACATCAGGATCGCGATCCCGAATCCGGTGAACTGGAGCGGGCCGAATTCGTAGGCGAACGGGTGATGAACGATCGGATGCGGCAACAGCATCATGCGGTCACGAGCCCGGGAAGAGGAAGCGCCGCGAATGCGTTGAGGTCGAGCGCCGCGCGATCGCCGCGATCGAAGTGGAACAGCCCCGCACGCGCGATCATCGCCGCGTTGTCCGTCGCGAGCCGCGGGCTCGGCGCATACACGTCCGCCCCGAGTCGACGCACGCGGTGACGCATCGCCTCGGCAAGCGTACGATTACCGGCGACACCACCGCCGAGCACCACCCGCGTGCGCTTGAACTGTTGCACGGCGCGGGCCGTCTTCTCGACCAGTGTCTCGACGCGCGCGTCATGAAAACCCCGCGCGATGTGCGGCGCGTCGTCGGCCGAGCCGGCGCGTACGGCGTGTAGCACCGCCGTCTTGAGACCGCTGAACGAGACGTCGTAGAAATCCTCGTCGCCGGGCTGCTGGTTGCGACGCAGCATCGGGCGCGAGAAGCGGAAGCGGGCCGGATCGCCATCCCGCGCGAGCCGCTCCACGTGGGGCCCACCAGGGTAGGGAAGGCCGAGCAACTTCGCCACCTTGTCGAATGCCTCACCCGCCGCGTCGTCTCGCGTGCCGCCGAGCAGGCGGTACTCTCCCCAGCGTTCGACATCGACGATCAGGGTATGCCCGCCCGAGACGAGCAACGCGATGAAGGGAGGCACCGCGTCGGCATGCTCGAGCGCGGTGGCGAACAGATGGCCTTCCATGTGATGGATGCCCAGGCACGGCACCGAACGTCCGAAGGCGAGTGCCTTCGCGAAGCTCACCCCCACCAGGAGTGCGCCGACGAGCCCAGGCCCGTGCGTCACGGCCACCGCGTCGATGTCGTCCAGTGTCGCCGATGCGTAGGCGAGCGCCTGACGAACGACAGGCACGATCGCCGTGAGATGATGCCTCGACGCGATTTCGGGAACCACGCCGCCGAAGATGCGGTGGACGTCCTGGGAGAGGATCACGAGCGACTCGAGCGAGGCACGGTCACCGTGTCCCGACAACACGGCGGCCGAGGTCTCGTCGCAGGATGTCTCGATACCGAGGATGCGCGTCACGGCGCGGCGCGCGTCATCGTGCGCTCAGCGCGATGCCGTGACGGGTCCGAGCAGTTCGCGGATCAGCGCGCGGTTCGCCGCGGAGCTCCAGTCGGCCGCACCGATCACCTTCTTCCGGATCGTCCCCTCGCGACCGATGATGAACGTTTCCGGGTAACCCGTGATCTGATAGTTGCGGGATGTCGTCCGCGTGGGGTCGTGCAATACCTCGAAGGTGATGCCGAGCTCCCTCGCGAAGGTCGTGATGCGCTTCTCCATGCCGGCGTCGTCCACGCTCACGGCCACCACGGCGAGACCGCGGGGTCCGAACTCACGATGCAGCCGTTCGATGCTCGGCATCTCGACCTTGCAGGGCTCGCACCAGGTAGCCCACACGTTGAGCAGCACCACCTTGCCCTCGTAGTCGCGCAGCGTCTTCGCGCGTGGCGCGCCGTCGAGCGTGGTCGCCTCCATCGGCGGCGCGGCCGAGCCGACGGACACGGGAAACAGCTCGTCGCCGAGAAAGTGTGTCGCCGCCGCGAGCAGCACGGCGAGCAGCGCCACGATGCCGAGCACGATCGTCCATTGCTGGCGAGCCGTCACGCTCCCCTCCTCACGCGTGAATCGCGCACTGTGCTCGCAGCGCCGCCAGCTCGGCGCGCGGGTCCGGCGCGCCGAACACGGCAGCGCCGGCCACGAAAGTATCTGCGCCCGCGCGCCAGCACTCGCCAATTGTGGTCCGGTTGATCCCGCCATCCACCTCGAGCGCGGCGCGGCTACCTGCCTCGTCCAGCCGTCGACGGGCGAGCGCAACCTTGGCGATCGACCGCTCGATGAACTGCTGGCCGCCGAACCCGGGATTCACGGACATCACCAGCAGGAGATCGAGCTGCTCGAGCACATCGTCCACCGTCGACAGCGGCGTCGCGGGATTGACCGCGACACCCGCGAGCGCGCCCAGCTCACGGATCCGCGCGAGCTGGCGATGCAGGTGCGGCGCGGCCTCGACATGGATGGTGAGCCCCGTCGCACCGGCCGCCACGAAATCGTCGAAGTAGCGCTCGGGCTCGACGACCATCAGGTGCACATCGAGTGGGAGCGCGGTACACCGGCGCACCGTCTCGATCACCTTCGCACCGAAGGTGAGGTTGGGCACGAAGCGCCCATCCATCACGTCGACGTGAATGCAGTCCGCACCCGCCGACTCGAGCATGGCCACGTCGGCTCCCAGCCGCGAGAAGTCGGCGCTGAGGATGGACGGCGCGAGGCGAGCCGTCCTCACGGCGTCGTCACACCCGCGACGCGCAACTGCACCGTGGCTCCGGGGAGGATCGTCGCGCCGGGCACCGGCGATTGTCCCACGACCGTGCCGGCAGGACCCGTCGCCATCGGGTCCGGCGTCACCATCACGTCGCGCACGCCGAGCTGCGAGAGCACCATCCGTGCGCCGCTGATGTCGCGGCCCATCAGGCTCGGCATCTGGGTAGCCGTCGCTTCCGCGCCGCGACTGAGAATCAGCGTGATCGTGCTCGGTACGCTCACCTGCGCGCCAGCGGCGGGGCGAGTTCCCACCACGCTGCCGCGCGCGGACGAGCTGTTGGCCTCTCCAACTTCGCCGATCTCGAATCCGTCCTGCTCCAGGCGCACCTGCGCCTCGATGCGCGTCATGCCCGTGACCGTCGGCACCGTGACGATCCGTTGGCCTCCGCTCAGCACGAGGGTCACCGGATTGCCGATCCCTTCGCGCGTGCCCGGCGCGGGCACCTGCTCGAGCACCGTGAGCTTCGGCGCCGAATTGTCGTACCGCTGCTCGCCCCGCTGGGCCTTGAAGCCCGCTTCGGCGAGTCGTTGCTCCGCCTCGTCGAACATGAGGCCGGTCACGTTGGGCACCTTCACGTCGCGCGGCACAACGCCGGTGGGAAACACGACGAAAGCGACGATCAGCCACGCGAGCGCGAAGCCCGCGAAGATGCTGACGAGATAGACGAGTGAGGTGCGCACGGTCGAACGCCAGCTCATGCCGCCACATCCGAGCGAGGCCGACGAAAGCGCGCCGCAAAGGCGCCGTCGGTGGCGTGTCGCTGCGGGAGAACGCGCAGCAGTTGGCCATCGAGCACGGTGTCCGGCACCACGCCGCTCGGCGGCGCCTCGAGCGACCAATCCGGATGCTCGGCGAGGAAGGTCGAGACCTGCTCGTCATTCTCCTCGAGCTCGAGCGAGCAGGTGCTGTAGATGAGCAGTCCTCCGGGCCGCACGACGGTCGCACCGGAGCGCAGGATCGCCCGCTGGAGCGACGGAAGCACCGCCAGGTCGCTCGCCTTGAGACGCCAGCGCGCGTCCGGGTGACGGCGAAAGGTCCCGGTGCCGGTGCACGGCACGTCCACCAGCACCGCATCCAGCGATGCGAGTGGCGGATGAAGCGCATCGCCGACGAACGGGATGATGTTGTCGACGTCGAGCCGCCGCATGTTCTCACGCACGCGCGCGAGCCGATGCTTCGAGGGATCGCCGGCGAGCACGAGCCCCGCCGTGCGGGCCAGCTCGAGCGACTTGCCACCGGGCGCGGCACAGAGGTCGGCGACCGTCGCGCCGGAAGGCACGCACGCATATCGCGTGACGAGCGTGGACGCGGGATCCTGCAGGTGGAAGAGCCCCTGCTTGAATGCGCCCAGTTCGGTCATCGATCCCACGCCGCCCAGCAGCACGAGGCTGTCGGCAACGAGGGGCGCGTCGCCCGTCTCCACACCGGCGCTCTCGAACATCGCCTCGAGCTGTTCGCGGACGACGTGATAGGGCCGCGCCACGAGTGGCGCCTCGCCATTGTTGGCGACGAGGAGGCGGCGCACGTCGGCCTCGTCCCACCGTGCGAGCCATCGCGCGACGAGCCACCGCGGATGGGAATGTTCGAGCGCCAGCGCGTCCGCGCGATCGACCGGCTCCGCGACCGCGAGCGTCTCACGTTCGCGGTCCAGTCGTCGCAGCACTGCGTTCGCCAGCTTGCTCGCGCCGATGCCATGACGCCGCTTCACCGACTCGACCGTCTGTCCGATCGCGGCGTACGCCGGCACGCTGCCCATCGCGAGCAGCTGATAGCTTCCCAGCCGTAGAAGGTCGATCACGTCCGCATCGAGTCGAGCGAGACCGCCACTGACACGCTCGGCGAGTACCGCGTCGAGCCAGTTCCTGCGCCGGAGCATGCCGTACACCAGCTCACGCGTCCACCGGCGGTCGCGCGGATCCAGGCGAATGGTACGACGCTCGAAGCTGCTGTCGAGCAGGTCGCCACCGCGAAGGTCAGCGCAGATCTCCGCGGACGCGGCGCGAGCGTCGGTCACGCCGCCACGCAGTTCCACGGCGGGACGGCCCGGCCCCGTCACCGACGGCGCATCCGCGGCGCACAGTGGCACGATCCGTCGGCCGTCGGCATGGAGGCCGAGCGCTCAGGCACCAGCGGCGTCGTCATAGGATGAAAGATACTCGATCGCCGCCCGTTCGGCATTCGGCGCGTCCCAGATCCCGCGTATCACGGCCACGCCGTGCACGCCGGCGAGGCGCAGGACACGACAGTGCTGCGGGCGCACGCCGCCAATGGCGACGACCGGAACGCGCACCTCCGCGACCAGCGCCTCGACGAACTCCATCCCGATACCTGTCGCGCCCGGTCGTCCGTCGGCATCGAACACTCGGCCAGCCACGAGCCAGTCCGCTCCGCTCTCGGCCGCCGACACTCCCTCCGGCACGGCGTGGACGCTTGCCCCGATCGCCAGCCCGGGCGCCGCCCGACGCGCGTCGGCGACGGTGAGCGATTGGCTCGTCAGCTGCGCACCGCGTGCCCCCACGGCGCGGGCGATGTCCACCCGGTCGTTCACCACGAGCCACGCACCGGTGACCTGCTGCGCCGCGGCCAGCGTCTCTCCCAGAAGCTCCAGCTGCGCGCCGGGTAGTCGGCCCGCGCGAAGGTGCAATGCACCTCGGCGGCCAAGCGCGCCCATCACGCCGCAGGCCACGTCGAGGAAGTCCGCACGGCGGACGATCTCGTCGGTCGTGACCGCGTGCACGAGTGGCACCGCACCATCCCGGTGGCCTGCCGACTCCGATGTCATCTCCACCCTACGCTCGCGTGGCGACGCCAGTGTCGAATCGGTCGCCCACCGTCAGTCCACGCCCGTTGGCCCATGCCTGTGGTGTGAGACGACGTTTGCCGGCAGGCTGCACGACGGCGATGCGCACGGCACCGCCTCCGCACGCAACGAGCATCCCTTCGGTGTCGATCGCCATCACGTCACCCGGCTCGTGCGCATCGCCGCGCGGCGCGGTGCGCGAGCCGTACAGCTTCACCTCGGTCCCATTGATGCGCGTCCATGCGCCGGGCTTCGGATCGTACGCGCGCACATGTTGGCCGACCTCGTGCGCCGTGCGCGTCCAGTCCACCTGCGCTGTCTCCCGCGTCAGCTTGGCGGCGTACGTGGCTGACCGCTCGTCCTGCACCACCGGCTTCGCGAGCCCGAGCTCCATCAACGCGAGCGCCTCGATGATCGCGCCAGCTCCCAGTTCGCTCAGCCGCAGCGCGAGCTCGCCCGCGGTCTCGTCGGCCAGCACGGGCGTGCGCGCCTGCAGCAGCACCGGTCCCGCGTCGAGCTTCGGCACCATCTGCATGATGGTCACTCCCGTCTCGCCCAGCCCGTCGCGAATCGCGGCCTGGATGGGCGCCGCACCGCGGAGTGCCGGGAGCAGGGATGCGTGAATGTTGAGCGTGCCAGACGTCGGCAGGTCGATGACGGCTCGCGGGAGGATGTGGCCGTACGCCACGACGACGCTGACGTCCGGCGCGAGCGCGGCGATCCGGGACATGAACGCATCCCCTCGTGGCGCGTCGGGCTGCAGCACCGGCAGCCCCTCGGCGATGGCGACCGTCTTCACCGGCGAGGGCTCGAGCGTCGATCGCGACCGGCCGACGGGCTTGTCGGGCTGCGTCACGACGCCCACGACGTCGAAGCCCTCCCCGAGCAATGCCCGGAGCGCGGCCGTGGCGAAATCCGGCGTGCCCCAGAACAGGACGCGCACCTACAACTCCTCGTTCAGGTGCTCGTGCTCGCTCAGTTCCTCGGGCGTCTCGAGCGACACGCGGCGAATGTGCCCGGGATACTTGCCCTGTTCGAGCTTCCACTTCGCGAGCGCCGCGGTGCGCTTCAGCACGCTGAGGTAGTCGACGAACAGTTTTCCGTCGAGGTGATCGATCTCGTGCTGGATGCAGCGCGCAACCAGGTCGGTGGCCTCGATCTCGTAGGCTTCGAATCGTTCGTCTCGGGCACGAACGACCATGGACTTCGAACGCTCGACGTCGGCGTAGATGTCGGGGATCGAGAGGCACCCCTCCTCGGCCTTCGCGCGTCCTTCCTGCTTCACGATCTCGGGATTGATCATCACGAGGCGTTCGTCGTCCACCTCGACGATGGCGATTCGTTCGGTGCGACCGACCTGCGGCGCGGCGAGCCCGATGCCACGCGCGTGATGCATCGTGTCGAACATGTCCGCGATCAACCGGCGCAACTCGTCCGTCACACCGGTCACCGGCGTGGTCGCCTGCCGAAGCAGAGGGTCGCCGAGCACGCGGATGTCGAGGATGCTCACGCGCTCCCCGCTCAGACTTTGGCGGCTGCCGCGGCGGTGTTGACACCGACGATGCGCGCGATGCGTCCGCGCTCGACGACGAGGCGCGATTCGGCGGACTTGATCGTCACCTCGTCCTCCATTCCGCGCGTCGTGGCGCCTTCGGCGGAATCCTTGACGTGGATGACTTCACCGATGATGCCACCGAAGGTGACGACGCGATCCCCGCGCTTGATGTTGCGCAGCGCCTCCTCGTGCTTCTTCTTCTGCGCCTGCTGCGGGCGGATGATGAGGAAGTAGAAGATGCCGAAGATGGCGACGATCTGGAGCAGAAACGGCGCCAGGCTGCCGGCGCCACCGCCGAACTGGAGCGCCAGAAGCGCAGCGGAAAATCCCTGATGGATCATGCGGAGACCGGAACGGTGCGGGAGTGGTAGCGCTGAAGCCAGGCCTCGCTCCAGCCGTGAAAGGTGCCGTCGAGCAACGCGACGCGCGCGCGCTGCATCAGCGCCACGAGGAAATGTACATTGTGCAGCGAGAGGAGGCGCAGTCCGAGGATCTCGTCGGCGAGGAACAGGTGTCGGATGTACGCGCGCGTGAACCGTGTGCACGCGGAGCATGCACACGCGTCGTCCAGCGGACGCCGATCCGCTCGAAATTCGGCGCGCTTGATGTTCAACCGGCCGTCCGCCGTGAAGACGGTGCCGTTGCGTCCCATGCGCGTCGGAGCGACACAGTCGAACAGGTCCACTCCGCGGCGCACGCCTTCCACGAGGTCCTCCGGAAAGCCGACGCCCATCAGGTAGCGGGGTCGGTTGGCCGGTAGCTCGTGGTGGAGCGACTCCAGTATCCGGTGCATCTCCGGCTTCGGCTCGCCCACGGATAGTCCCCCGATTCCGAAGCCAGACCAGTCGCCCATGTCGCGAATCGCTCGCGCCGCTTCGGTACGCAGGCCGGCGTGAATGCCACCCTGGACGATCGGAAACAGCGCCTGCGCTGCGCGGCCGGGAATCGGATCGTCGGCATTCAACGCCGCGAACGCGGTAGCGCACCGCACCAGCCATCGGAGGCTCCGCTCGCTCGCGTCGCGCGCGACCGCCGCGTCACTCTGTCCCGGTATCACGTGGTCGAACTGCATGACGACATCGGCGCCGAGATTCCGCTCGATCCGCATGACGCTCTCCGGAGTGAACCGGCGGCTCGATCCGTCGATGTGGCTGCGAAAGTCCACGCCATCCTCGGAGATCGTGCGCAGGCCTTCGAGCGAGAACACCTGGAACCCTCCCGAATCCGTGAGGATCGGGCCGTGCCACTGCATGAACTCGTGCAGCCCGCCCAGCTCGCGTACCAGTTCGTCGCCAGGGCGGAGATGAAGGTGATACGCGTTCGCGAGAATCATCTGCGCATCCATCGCGCGCAGGTCGTCGGGGTCGAGCGCCTTCACCGCCGCGAGCGTCCCCACCGCCATGAACACCGGCGAGTGCACCACGCCGTGCGGCGTGTCGAGTCGACCAGCGCGCGCGGCGCCAATCGTCGCGTCCAGCGTGAACGCGAAGCTCATGTGATCGCCATCGCATCGCCATACGAGTAGAAGCGATACCGCTCGGCGACCGCCTCGCGATACGCGCGCATGGTGAGGTCGTATCCGGCAAACGACGCGACGAGCATGATCAGTGTGGAGCGCGGCAGGTGAAAGTTCGTCACGAGCGCATCGACGATCTGCGGTCGTGCCGGCGGACGCAGGAAGATACGCGTCTCGCCCACACCCGCCTGCACTGTGCGATCCGGTTGCGCGGCACTCTCGAGCGCGCGCACACTTGTCGTCCCCACGGCCCATATCCGCCCCGCGGCCGCTCTCGTCTCGGTCACGGCCGCCGCCGTTTCGACAGGAATGGAGTACCACTCCTCGTGCATCACGTGGTCAACCGGGTCCGCGGCGTCCACCGTCTTGAACGTCCCCGCACCCACGTGCAGCACGACCTCGGCGCGACGGACACCCCGCGCGCCGAGCGCATCGAGCAGGGCCGTGGTGAAGTGCAGCCCTGCGGTCGGGGCTGCGACCGATCCTGGCTCCCGCGCGTACACGGTTTGATAGCGTTCGGCGTCGCTCGCATCGTCACCTCGCGTGATGTACGGCGGCAGGGGCACATGTCCGTGCGCGTCGATCGCCTGCTCGACGTTCGCAAACGGAGCGTCGGCGTGCAGCTGGACGACGCGCGTGCGGCGTTCGGTCGACGCCATGATCTCGGCCCGGAAGTCCGCCGCGAAGGTCACCAGGCGCCCGGGCTTGAGCTTCGCGCCCGGTGAGACCATGGCCTCGTAGCGTCCGTCGCCCAACGGCTGCAGCAGGAACACCTCGGCCGGCGCGCCGGAACCGTCGCGTGTACCGAGCAGTCGCGCACGGACCACGCGGGATCGGTTGACGACGAGGAGATCGCCCGGCGTCGCGAGCGCGGGGAGATCGGAAAAGGTGCGGTGCTCTATCGTGCCCGACGACCGGTCCAGCACCATGAGCCGGCTGGCGTCACGTTGCGGAAGCGGAGCCTGCGCGATCAGCTCCGGCGGCAGCTCGAATTCGTAATCGGCAGTGCGAAGACCGTGCGTCATCGATCAGTTTGACATTTCGGGCTCACGACCCCGTGACGCTGGCGGTGCACGGTGCCCCAGTTGAAGTCCACGGCCGAGCTGACAGCTCCAAGCTGTCAGCGTCAGACGTGAGAACTGCGGAACTGCCGCCGTTCGTCACGATGCCGCCCCCTGCATTGGTCTGTCAGTGATCAGGAACAACGACCAGTTCAGTCAGCAGACAACTCCTAGCTGTCAGCTCGGCAGTGCAAAACTCCCGACCGCAGTGACTCAGAACAACGCCACCTGCTCAGCAGCAACGGCAGGCGGAGCATACCCGAAGTGGCGGTACGCCATCGGCGTCGCCACTCGCCCGCGCGGCGTGCGCTGCAGGAAGCCCTGCTGTACGAGAAAGGGCTCGTACACCTCCTCCAGCGTGCTCGCATCCTCGCCAAGCGCGGCGCTGATGGTGGCGACGCCGACGGGGCCGCCATCGAACTTCTCGATGATCGCGCGGAGGATGCGCCCGTCCATGTCGTCGAGTCCGAACTGATCCACGTCGAGCATCGCCAGCGCCGCGCGCGCCACATCTTCCGTGATCACGCCGTCCGCGCGAACCTGCGCGTAGTCGCGCACGCGGCGCAACAGCCGGTTCGCCACGCGCGGGGTGCCGCGCGACCGGCGCGCGATCTCCTTCGCCCCCGCAGTCTCGATCACCACCTTCAGCACGTCACCCGTGCGTCGAACGATGAGCTCGAGATCTTCCGGCGAGTAGTAGTTGAGCCGCTGCTCGATGCCGAATCGCGCGCGCATCGGAGGCGTGAGCATGCCGAAGCGCGTGGTCGCGCCGATGAGCGTGAAGCGCTCGATCGGCATCGTGATCGTCTGCGCCTTCGGCCCCTCGCTGAGCCGGATGTCGATCTTGTAGTCTTCCATCGCGGGATAGAGAAATTCCTCGATCACGGGCCGGAGCCGATGGATCTCGTCGATGAAGAGGATGTCGCCCGATCGCAGGTTCGTCAGCGTGCCCACGAGGTCGCCCGGCTTCTCGAGCGCGGGGCCGGAGGTCGTGCGGATGTTGACCCGAAGCTCGCGAGCGATGAGCTCGGCCAGGGTCGTCTTCCCCAGCCCGGGCGGTCCGTAGAAGATCGCGTGATCGAGCGGTTCTCCCCTCGCCAGCGCCGCGTCGATGGCGAGCTGCAGATTGTCCTTCACCTTCTGCTGCCCGATGAATTCCTCGAGCCGCTGCGGTCGCAGCGAGAGCTCGACGACCGACTCCTCGGAGAGCACTTCGGGGGTGGTGATTTCCGCGCGCGACATTGCGTGACACTCTCCCAGCATCTCGGGACCCGACCGCGAGTACTGAATATACGCCGAAGATATACCGAATTCCACGCGCGCGTGGGTTGAGAGTTTCATGCGCGCTGCCGCATACTTCCCCTCGTCGGGATCGACCCTCGCGCACGACGGACCGATTCACATCACGTCCCCCGCCGCCAGATGATCCATTGCGTCGCCATTCACAGCAATGGCACGAGTGAAGTGCTCGAATTCAAGCCGAAGGTCCATCAGGATCTGCGCGGACTGGGCTACCGACGCTTCGTCGTGCGGACGGCGGATGAGCGCGCATTGTCCTCGGCAGTCTACTCCCGCGGGACACCATCCCTCTGGCAGTTTTCGGACGCGGCGAAAAAGCTCTGGGGACGAGGGACTGGAGACATCCACGTGTTCGACGAGCATGGCGAGCCGGTCGTGGACGCGGTGCCGGGATCGGATGTATCCGGGAGCCACGCCGTGACGTCGACCGCGCGCGCAGGCTCGGACGACCGGGAGCTCGACGCGCGCGATAGCTCGGAGTCCAAGCGGCAGACACCGCTGTCGTCGCGAACAGTGATCGATCCGCAACATGCGCCGGAGTTGATCACGCGCGCCAATAACCTGCTGCCCGCATCGGACCCACGAAAGATCACGCCGGCGACGGTAGCGGACATGTTGCGAGCGGCGCATGCGATCAGGCACGCGCTCGACGGCACCGCTGTTGCCGACGACGGGACGGACCGCCGCGCGCTCGCCGACCGGCTGGACACGCACGCGCGCGCGCTGGAGTCGTATCTGCGTGCACGGTCCTCCGACCCGGGTCGCCGGTAGCGCGCAGGCGTTACCTGAGCGCTGATTGCAGCACGCCGAGCGCGCCGTCCACCGCCGGGAGCTGGTCCAGTCGCAACAGCGCCGCGAGGAACGCGTATACCTGCACGTTCTCGATCGCGGGGACGTGGGATCCAGGCCGAACGCCCGGGCCAGCGGAGAGAAAGATTCCCCGCATGTCGGGCAGTGCGGGGTCGTAGCCATGTGAGCCCGCGGACGGGTCCGGGTCCGTTCCGTTCCGTTTGAGCGTGTAGCCCAATTCGCCAACCACCAGCAGATCACCCATCCGCGGATTGTCCCCCAGTCGCCATCGTGCGGGTGCATCCCGACGCAGATAGGTGGCCGCATGCGGCGTGGTGAGCGCGGCCTTCGCCCGGTGCATGCGCGCCGAGTCGCCACCGAACCAGAGCGACATCGCCGGACCATTGTCGCCGAACAGGATCCCGGTCGTGTCCACGCCCGCACCACGGAGAAGATCCGACACCACGATGACCTGCGTTGCAGGCGTTCCGGTCATGCCGTGGTCCGACACCAGCACGACATTCACGCTGTCGCGCAGCGGCGATACCGCGATGCTGTCCAGCAATCGCTGGAGCGCACGGTCGACCGACGCAACTGCCGTTGCCGTGTTCGGCGCGTCGGGGCCATGCCGGTGCGTCGTGTCGTCGACGTCGGAAAAGTAGAGCAGTACGAGGTGTGGACGCACGGGTGGCGCGAGCCGCAGCCAACCGGCCACCGCGTCCACTCGCCGGGCGTTCGGCACCGTGCCGTCATAGGCCACGAACCGACTCGGTCGCACACCGCCGATCGCCGCCTCGGACCCCGGCCAGAAGTAGGCGGCGCTGCGCACGCCATTGCGTTCGGCAGTGACCCAGATCGGTTCACCGCCGTACCAGCGTGCGTCCCGCACGGCGATCGAATCACCGACGCGGTACCAGGCTCGGCGCACTGGATCGTGAAAGGCATTGGCCGCGATGCCGTGGTGGCCCGGAGAGAGCCCGGTGGCGAGCGTGTAGTGATTGGGAAAGGTCTTGGACGGAAACGAGGGGATGAGCGCCGTTGCGCGCATACCGCGCGTCGCGACGGACGCGAATGCGGGTGGACGATACCGGTCCAGATAGTCGTGCCGGAATCCATCGAACGAGATCAGGACGACGTACGGACGTGACCTGACCGGGGCGTCGGTGGCGGGCCGCGCCACCATCGAGCACGCCGACGCAAGCGAGATGGCGAGAGCCGCCACCGCGAGGTGTGTCGATCGCATCGTATCGTGGATCCCGAACCGCTCGTTGTGCGGCTAGACGGTCGCCCGCACCGTCGCCAAACGATCCGCCGCGCGCTTCAGCGTTTCGTATTTCTTGCAGAACGCGAAGCGCACCATCGTCCGGCCCAGCGACTTGTCGTGGTAGAAGCTCGAGCCGGGCACGGAGGCGACCCCGACCTCCTCACACATCCATCGCGCGAACTTCGTGTCGTCCATGTCGCTCAGTCCCGAGAAATCCGCGAGCACATAGTACGCGCCTTCGGGTTGCGTGAAGGTGAAGCCCGCGTCGGTGAGCGCGTCGCAGAGCACGGTGCGGCGTGACCGGTAGTCGAGTGCGAGGTGGTTGTAGTAATCGGGATCGAAGTGCATGCCGACCGCACCCGCAGCCTGCAGTGGCGCGGGGGCGCCCACGGTGAGAAAATCGTGCACCTTCCGGATCGCCGCCGTCTGGGCCTCCGGCGCGATGGCGTACCCGAGGCGCCACCCGGTGCAGCTGAAGGTCTTGGAGAGGCCCGAGATGGTGATCGTGCGCCGCCGCATCTCGGGCCATGTCGCCATGACGTGATGCTCGCCGGCATAGCGAATGTGCTCGTAGATCTCGTCCGTGATGACCCAGACGTCGTGTCGCACGCACAACTCGGCGATCGCCGTCATTTCGGCGCGTGTGAACACGCGACCGGTCGGATTGTGCGGCGTGTTGAGGATGATCGCCTTCGTCCGCTTGGTGAACGCCTTCTTCAGGCGATCCAGGTCGAGGGTCCAATGCGGCCGCTCGAGAGGGACGAAGGTCGGGATCGCGCCGGCGAGGATGGCGTCGGGTCCGTAGTTCTCATAGTAGGGCTCGAGCACGATCACCTCGTCGCCCGGGTCGAGCAGTGCGAGGAACACGGCGGCCATCGCCTCCGTCGCACCACAGGTGACCGTGACCTCGCGGTCATGATCGACCTCCATCCCGTACCATCGTCGGTACTTCTCGGCGATCGCGATGCGCAGGGCCGAGCTACCCCAGGTGACCGCGTACTGGTTGATGTTGCCGTGGATCGCGGCGCAGGCCGCCTCCTTCATCGGCTCGGGCATCGGAAAGTCGGGGAACCCCTGCGCGAGGTCCACCGCTTCGTGCTGGTTCGCGATGCGAGTCATCTCGCGGATGACCGATTCCGTGAAGCTGTGCGTGCGGCGGGCGGCGAGCATGCGGTGAAGGCTGAGGGTGTGGTCCGAAGCTGATACGACGGACGACGGACGGCTAGGTCGGTGGGAAGGAGCTCGAAAAAACGGTACTTGGTACTTTGTACCTGGTACCAAGTACGGAGTACCAAATTGAATTACCCGTGCCAGCCAACGAGGACTCTCGTGGAATGTCACCGCCCTGCAATTCGCGCGAGTGCAGAGCGAATCAGCTCCGGCGCCGACATTCCCTTCGCGCCGCCGTCGATCGCGCCGCGCACCGCCTTCTCGGCATCGACGGTGGAATAGCCGAGCGAGACGAGCGCCCGGATCGCGTCGTCGGTTCCGGGCGCACCGGGTCGGCCGACGCCCGCCGCGGTGCCGGACGCCTGCAACTGGTCCAGCTTGTCGGCGAGGTCGAGGATCAGCTGCTCCGCCTTCTTGCGTCCCACGCGCGGTACGGATTGCAGCGTCGCCACGTCCTTCTCGCGAATGGCGCGCACGAGTCGGTCCGCCGTGAGCGACGACAACAGTCCCAGCGCCAGGGCCGGCCCCACTCCTTTCGCGCCCAGCACTTTCTGGAAAACGCGCCGCTCGTACACCGTGACGAATCCGAACAGTTGCCAGCCGTCTTCCTTCACGACCAGGTACGTGTGCAGCATGCAGCGCTCCCCCGTTTTCGGGAGCGCCTCGTACACGTTGAGCGGACAGGCCAGCTCGTAGGCCACTCCGCCGTCGGTGAGGATCTCGACGCGGTCGAGCTCCTTCGTCAGCAACTGGCCGGCGACCTGGACGATCATGTGCGGAAGGTGCTCGGTGGAACGGAGAACGGAGACGCGGTACTGGCTGGACGCGAGGGCTCGCGCACGCGGCCACCCGCATCGATGCGCGGCAGCGTCGCGCTCATCAGGCACGCCAGTGCAGCCGCCACACCGTCGGCCGCGTCGGACGGCGTCGGCGCACTCTTCAGTCGCAGCAGCTTCGTGATCATGAATTGTACCTGCTCCTTCGTCGCGCCACCCGAGCCCACCACCGCCTTCTTGATCTCCGCGGGCGCGTATTCGTTCACGACGAGTCCGTGCTGGGCCGCCGCCAGCAGGATGACCCCGCGTGCATGCCCCAGCACCACCGTCGTTCGCACGTTGCGCGCGTAGAACACGTCTTCCACCGAGAGCGCGTCCGGTCCGTGACGCGCGATGAGTTCGATGATGCCTTCATGGATCTCGAGGAGACGTGTCGGCAGGGGATCGCGGGCGCGCGTGCGGATGACGCCGCACTCCACGAGGACGGGCGTGCTGGCGCCGCCGCCACGGACGACGCCATAGCCCGTGTTCGCCGTGCCCGGATCGATGCCGAGTACGAGCAGGTGCGCCGCCTGGATAGAGGTCTAGAGGTCCGCCAGTTCGGCGTCGTCGATGTCGAAATTGGCCCACACCTTCTGCACATCGTCCAGCTCCTCGAGCGCGTCGATGAGCTTGAACAGCGCCTCGACATTCTCGCGGCCACTCACCGGCACCGTGGTCTTCGGCACCATCGCAAGCTCCGCGTCGGTCGGCACGATGCCCTTCGCCTCGAGTGCCGACTTCACCGCGTGAAACGATGCCGGGTCGGTCGTCACGACGTACACGTCGTCCTCTCGCCGGAAATCCTCGGCGCCGGCGTCGAGCGCCGCCTCGAGCGTGGCGTCCTCGTCGCCATGGACGGCCACGTCGATGGTCAGCTGTCCCTTCTTCTCGAACATGAAGGCCACGGAATTCGGCGTTCCCAGGTTTCCGCCGGCGCGCGACATCTTGTGCCGCACATCGGCCACCGTCCGGGTCGGGTTGTCGGTCATCGCGTCGATGATCAGCGCCACGCCGCCCGGCCCATATCCCTCGTACGTCACTTCCTGGATCGCCTCGCCCGCCAGGTCCCCCGTGCCTTTCTTGATCGCCCGCGCGATGTTGTCCTTGGGGAGCGACTTCGAGCGGCCTGCGTCGATCGCCAGGCGCAGTCGTGCGTTCGCCGATGGATCGCCGCCCCCGAGCTTGGCGGCCATCATGATCTCTCGAATCAACTTCGTGAAGAGCACACCACGCTTGGCGTCGGTCGCCGCCTTGTAGTGCTTGATGTTCTTCCATTTACTGTGGCCGGCCATGCGGAGCTCGTCGCTGGGAATGTCGATCGTCGTCGAGGATAGTGCGCAGCTCAATATAGGTTCCGCCTGGGCAGTTGGGAGCCTCGCAGGTCCCCTATCGGTCAGGGTCGAGCATGTCCTCGAAGCGCATCCACTGCGCGTAGAAATACAGGTCCACGTAGCCGGTTCCGCCGTTTCGATTTTTGCGCACGAGCAGCTCCGTCGCACCCTCGATGCCGCGAGCGCTGTCGTACATTCTCTCTCGAAAGAGCGCCAGCACCACGTCGGCGCGCTCCTTCACGGCGCCGAGTGCGCCGAAGTCGTCGAGCAGGGGCCGGCGGTCGTCGCGCTGGCCCAGGTGCGGCAAGGGAGCCGTGAGGACGATCGCAACCTTCGCATCGAGCGCGAGCTGCTTCAGTGCGCGCACCGCGACTCCTTCTTCCTCTACGCCAGTGCGAGCGCCGGGCAGCAGCGCCTCAAGCCCATCGATCACGATCAGCTCGACCCCGCGTATCGCGCGCACCTCGTCCGCGATCGCCCCCACGCCGCCGATGGGTACGCGCTCGATCATGGGCAGCACGTCACGCAGGCGAATCGCTGCAGCACCCACCCCTGAGCGAGTGGTCTCGTCGAGCGTGCCGCGCCGCAGGTCGTCGATCCGGGCCCGTCCCTCGATGGCCAACGCACGCTCGAGCACGCGCTCCACCATCATTTCGCCCGAATAGAACAGGGTGGAGCGACCGAGCTGAGCAACCCTCAGCGCCACCGCGAGGCCGAGCGCGCTCTTTCCGCTGCCCACGTCGCCGCCAAGAACGACGAGATCGCCACGACGGAACCCGCCGCCGAGCAACTTGTCCAGGCTCGAAAAACCCGACGGGACGGTATCGGCGGACGGAGCCCCATCGGCTACGGCATCGACGCGGCCCATGAGGAGCGACAGGGGTGAGATGTCGGCGCCGCGCGGCATCGTTAAAGATACGACCCGGCGAAGGAGCGGGGCAAGGAAAATTCTGCCGGGTCGCGCCTCACCCTCGCAGCAGAACCGCCAGCGACTCGAGCTCGGTGACCGAGCCAGCGTCCAGGAAGGCGACCCCCGCTACTGCCAGCTCCGCGACCGCTCTCCCTACAGCGCCGGGCGGACCGTCCGACGAGGTTTCCACACACCGCAGCAGCGGACCGCGGACGAGCACCGGTAGCGCGAGAGTGCCCAGCCAGGCCTTGGCCCCAACCGCTCGAGCCGACCGCGCGACCCCGTCAGCCTCGGACGGTTGGTCCGTGCAGTCCACGGCAAGCCGCGCGGCCACGAAGCAGGCGAGGGCCACCTCCCGAGCGCCGCCGATCGGCGCGCGACCCGCCAGGCCGGCCAGATGCGGAAACGGGAACGCGGGCGCAGACAGCGCGTAGGGCGGTAGCGGGAGGGGCACGCAGCAAATGTGGCGCATCGTCTCGCGGGCGGACAGTGTACGGTGAGCGCCGCATGCTCCGCTTCGCGTCGCCACGACGCCGCTTCGTCGCTCCGCCCGGACACCGGTGCTACGTTTACGAGATGCCGCACCAGGCCAAGGCCGTCCTCTGGGTCGACGACGAGGCAGAACTGCTCGAGCCCCATCGCATCTTCCTGCGGGACAAGGGGTTCGAAGTCGAGACAGCGACGAACGCGGATGATGCCGCCGAGATGGTGCGGAGACGTGCGTTCGACCTGGTCCTCCTGGATGAGCAGATGCCCGGAACGCGCGGGCTCGAGGCGCTTCGCGAGTTGCGCGACATCGCCCCCGCGTTGCAGGTCGTGATGGTCACCAAGAGCGAGGAAGACGGGACCCTCACCGAGGCCCTGGGTCGCGACATCGGCGGGTACCTGGTGAAGCCGGTGACGCCGAGGCAGGTCTATGCCATGGTCGCGCGGCTGCTGGACGGACCGCGCATTCGACAGCAGGCGGTGGCGCGCGCCTTCGTGGACCGATTCCGTGCCATGCAGTCCGAATCGTCTCGCGACCTGGACTGGCGCGGCTGGATCGACCGCTATCTCGAGCTCGTCCAGTGGGACCTCGATCTCACGACCGCGAACGAGATGGGGCTGCACGATTCGCTGCGAGGACTCTTTCCCGAGCTGCGCCGGGACTTCGCGATGTTCATGGCGACCGCGTATCCCGCCTGGCTGGCCGACCTCGAGGGCGACCGGCCCCCGCTCTCGATCGACATCGTCGGCGAGTTCCTCATGCCCATCCTGCGGCAGGAACGAGCGGCGGTCTTCATCGTGATCGACTGCCTGCGACTCGACCAGTGGAAGGTCATCGAACCGGTGATCGCTCCGTTGTTCGACATCGAGACGACGCATTACTTCGGCATACTGCCGACGGCGACGCCCTACGCCAGAAATGCGCTCTTCAGCGGCCTCTTCCCCAATGAGATCGCCGCGCGCTTTCCCGACTGGTGGGGAGAGCGCGCGGACGAGACGCTCAACGCCCATGAGCGCGATCTTCTCGCGGCGCAGCTCGTCGAGATCGGCCACAAGGCGCCGGTGAAGTACGACAAGATCTCGTCGTCGCACGACGCGGATGAGCTGGAGCGCCGACTCGCGAACGCGATCGCTCCCGACGGCATCAGCGCGTTCGTGTTCAACTTCGTCGACCTGCTCACGCACGGCCGCTCGGAGTCCGCCATCCTCTACGAAGTGGCGCGTGACGAGATCGCGCTTCGTCAGCTCACGCTCCAGTGGTTCAGGCGCTCCGCGCTGTTCAGCGTGCTGCAGGAGGCCGCTCGGCGCAAGGTGAAGGTGTTGATCACCAGTGATCACGGATCGATCCACTGTCACACGCCCGCCACGGTGTTCGCGCGCCGCGACGCCACCCAGAACCTCCGTTACAAGTTCGGCGAGGACCTGCGCGCCGAAAATCCGGATCATGCGCTGCTGTTCAGGAATGAGGAGACGCTGAAGCTGCCGCAGCGCGGCATGGGTGTGAACACGCTGCTCGCGACGGGCGATACGTTCTTCGTCTACCCGACCAAGCTCCGCGAGTACCAGAGCCGCTATCGCGGCTCGTTCCTGCATGGCGGCGTGACGCCGGAAGAGTGCATCCTGCCGGTCTCACTCCTCACTCCTCGCCGGTAACGCGTGTACCGTCGACTGCTCCACTACCTGCGCCCACACTCGTGGCGGATGGCCGGCACGATCGCGTGCAACGTCGTGGCCGCCGCGCTCGACGTGTTCTCCTTCACGCTGCTCGTGCCGTTCCTGAACGCGCTGTTCGGCGAAGCGCAGCTCATCCCGAGCACATCGCCGACGTGGATCACGCGGCTGCAGCAGTCGCTCGTCGGCGCGTTCCTCGATCCGGCCGACCGCCTCGGCTCCGTCGAGGTGATGATGGTGGCCATCATCGCGATCGTGGCGCTCAAGAACATCTTCGTCTGGCTCGGCGGGCAACTCGGCGCCGCGCTCCAGGAATACGTCACGCGCGACCTGCGCGATGGAGTCTTCCAGCACCTCCAGCGCCTTCCGCTCGGCTATTTCCAGCGCACGAAAACCGGTCAGATCATCTCGCGTGTCCTCGCCGACACCGAGCAGACCAAGGTGCTCGTGACGGAGCTGGTGACGCGGACGCTCCAGAACCTGGCGCAGATCGTCGGCACGATCATCATTCTCCTGAACTACTCCGTGCGCCTGACGTTCGTCGCGCTCGTCATCGCCCCGCTGCTCACGCTGTCGCTGCAGCCGGTGCTGCGGAAGCTGCGCACCGGACATCGTCGTCTTCGCGGCGACTACGGCGAGATCACCAGCGTGCTGCAGGAGGTCGTGAGCGGCGTGCGCCTCGTCAAGTCGTTTCGCGGTGAGCCATACGAGGATGGGCGGTTCGCCGACGCCAGCCTCCGCTACTCGTCCGGTATGGTGCGCATCACGCGGGTGGCGTCCCTCTCGCAACCGATGACCGAGATGATCGGCACCTCGGTGGCGATGCTGATCCTGTGGATCGGCGCGCGTGAGGTTCTCTCCGGCTCGGGCGCGATGGACAGTGCGACGCTCATGACGTTCATGATCATGGTGATGCGCCTGCTGCCGCCGCTCAAGCAGCTCTCGCAGGCGCCCACCACCGCACAACAGTCGTTCGCCTCGGCCGAACGGCTGTTCGAGGTGCTCGATTTACCGACCGAACGGCAGCTCGACCGTGGGACAGCCGTCGTGACCGAGCTGCGCGACGAGCTATTGTTTCAGGGAGTGTCGTTCGCGTACGACGGCGAGCCGGTGCTCAAGGACGTGACGTTTCGCGCGAAGCGGGGCGACGTCGTGGCGCTCGTCGGTGCGAGCGGAGCGGGGAAGAGCACGCTGGTCGACCTCATTCCGCGATTCTACGAGCCGACGAACGGCGTCATCCTCCTGGACGGCGTCGACACGCGGACGATCAGCCTGCCATCGCTTCGCGGACTCACGGGCATCGTCAGTCAGGACACCGTGCTGTTCAACGACACCGTGCGCAACAACATCGCGTACGGGAACGCGGGAACGTACTCCGATGCCCAGGTCCGGAGCGCCGCCAGCGCGGCCAATGCGCACGCATTCATCGAGGAGCTACCGCAAGGCTACGATACGGTGCTGGGGGAGCGCGGGACGCGGTTGTCGGGGGGGCAGCGCCAGCGTCTCGCGATCGCCCGCGCGCTCCTCACCGACCCGCCCATCCTCATCCTCGACGAAGCCACGTCGGCCCTCGACACCGAATCGGAACGACTCGTGCAAGAGGCGATCGACCGCCTGCTGGCGGGTCGCACCGTCTTCGTCATCGCCCACCGTCTCTCTACCGTCGTGCACGCAGACCAGATTCTCGTCCTCGACTGCGGTGAGATCGTCGAGCGCGGAACGCATGCCGAATTGCTCGCGCAGCGCGGGACCTATCACCGGCTCCATGCGGCGCAGATGCGTCGCGAGGACGACGCGTCGTTGACGTCCGCCGTCGCGTCCGGAGCTCGCTGACATGCGTCTCCTGTTCTACCACTCTGCTTCGGAGTGGTCCGGGTCGTCCCGCGCCTTTTCCGTCGCCGCGCAGGGACTCGCCGTCAAGGGCGCGACCGTCACGGTCGTCTGCCGGGCTGACTCCACGGCCGAGCAGGCGTTCGCCAGTCAGGGCCTGGACGTCGTCCCGCTGCAGATCACCGACTCGGTGAGCCGTGACGCGTGGCGACTCCGCACGGTGCTCAAGGATCGCTTCATCGAAGTGGTGTTCCTGCACTCGGAACGCGAACAACTCGTCGCCAGCTCGGCGATGCGGTTGGCCGAACGCGGCGCGGTGATCAGGAGGATCGCCGCCGGTGCGGCGGAGTCCGCGGGCCGCGGTTCGCGGCTCGCGACCAGGATGGCAGCGTCGCGTCTGCTCTTCAGCACCGACATGGACCGCGCCAACGCAGGCGCTGTCGACCGGGCGTTCGTCGCTCCGCTCGCCGTGAACATCGAGACGGCGGACGAGATGCGCATGACGTCGCGCGGCACCCTTGGCGTGGAGCAGGGCACGCAGTTGATGGTGTGCGTCGCCGATCGCAAGGCGAAGAGCCGCATCACGACCGCGCTCCGCACCGTGGCGCTGCTCGCGCCGCGCCATCCTGAGCTGCGTCTCGCCCTCGTCGGGTCGGGATGCGATGACGACGACACACACATGCACGCCTCGGCGCTCGGTGTCACGTCGCTCGTGCGTTTCCTGGGCGAGCGCGACGACATGGCGGCCGTGGTCGGTGCGGCCGAAGTCGGCTGGGTAGCGGCCGAAGGCGACGACGGTGCGTTCGGCTGTCTCGATTTCATGGCGGCCGGCGTGCCAGTGATCGCCGAGCGGTCGCCGCTGCTGTCGCTGTACGTGCCGGACGGCATCGCCGGTGTGTTGTTGCCACCGGCGCACCCGAACGACACGGCCGCCACCGTCGCGAACTTTCTCGCCGACAACAACCAGCGGCTCGCCATGGGCAAGGCCGGCCGCGCTCGCGTTGCCCGCGAGTTCACGGAATCGGCGATGATCGAGGGCTACGTCGCGGCCGCGAGCGCTGCTGGCGATCGGACGCTCTGGACCGCGCGGTGAAGGACGCGCGGCTTGCGCACTACCTCCAGTATTTCGCGCTGCGTGGCGCCGTCACGGCACTCGATCGGCTCAGTCTACCCCGTGCGGGACGCATCGGGGCGTGGATCGGCTCCCTCGGGTATCGACCGCTCGGCATCCGCCGCGCCGTCGTCGAGCGTCAGGTGCGTGCGGCGTTCCCGGAGTACAGCGCCGCGGATGTGACGCGCGTCGCGCGTGCATCGTACGCGCACCTGGGGCGAACGACCATCGAGGCGGCGCTGCTGCCGGCCTATTCGCGTGCGCAGATACTCGCGATGTTCGAGCGCACCGAGGGCGCCGACGTCGTGGCGCGTGCGAGGGCACAGGGACGTGGTGTTCTGCTCGTGAGTGGACACCTCGGCAACTGGGAGCTTGCCGGCGCGTTCGTCGCTGCGAGCGGCATCCCGATCGAGGCCGTGGCGCGCGGCATGGAGAACCCGCTGTTCGATCGATACGTGACGGCCACGCGCAATGGCATCGGGATGACCGTCATTCACGACGCCGACGCCGTGCGCCGCGTTCCCCGAGCCACGCGCGAGGGGCACGCGGTGGCCATGCTGGTGGATCAGGGCGCGGCTGGACTCGCTTCGACCTGGGTGCCATTCTTCGGCCGGCTCGCCAAGACACCGCGCGGCCCGGCGGTGTTCGCGCTGCGCTTGAAGGCGCCCGTCGTCTTCGCCACCGCGCTGCGCCAGCCGAATGGGAAGTACGTGATGTATTACGAGGAAGTCCCCGTGCATCCGACGGGTGATCGTGAGGCCGACGTCGATCGCATCGTCGCCGACTACACGTCCACGCTCGAGCGCTGGATTCGCCGCGCCCCCGAACAATATTTCTGGCATCATCGTCGCTGGAAGCATCAGCGCCCTGGTACGCCGCCCGAGCTGGGAGACCCGTCATGAACGAGCGCGTGACGCGTGCGCTGCGCGGAGATGCGCGCGCGTGGTTCGGAGTCAGCGTCATCGTGCTCATCGTTCTCCTGGCGGTGCTGGCGCCGCTCGTCTCGCTGCACGATCCGCTGCGCATCGACCTCGTCAATCAGCTGCAGGGACCGTCGCCGACACACTGGCTCGGCACGGACATCCAGGGCCGCGACGTCTGGGCCCGCCTCGTCTACGGTGCGCGCGTCTCGCTCTCGGCCGGTATCGTGTCGCAGTCCATCGCGCTGCTGATTGGATTGTCGATGGGCCTGATCGCCGGCTATTACGGCGGCTGGATCGACGAACTGGTCATGCGGCTCGCCGACGTCACGCTCGCCTTTCCGACGCTCCTGCTGCTCATCGCCATGGCTGCCGCACTCCAGCCCTCGCTCGGCGTCGTCTTCCTCACGATCGGCATCGTGGGCTGGGCAGGCATGGCGCGACTCGTTCGCGGGCAGGTTCTCGTGGTACGACAGCTCGAGTTCGTTCATGCGTCGCGTGCGCTCGGCGCGCGAGACACCCGCATCGTCCTGCGGCACGTCCTCCCCAGCGTCGTCGCGCCCGTCCTCATCGCGGCGACGCTTGGCGTCGCTGCCGCCATCATGGCTGAATCGGCGCTCTCCTTCCTCGGGCTGGGTGTGCAGCCTCCCACCCCGAGCTGGGGCTCGATGATCGCCGACGGACGCGATCTCAACCAGTTGCGCAACGCGCAGTGGACCTCGCTCGCGCCCGGACTCGCGATCGGGTCCGCCGTGCTCGGCTTCAACCTGCTGGGCGATGCACTGCGCGATGCGCTGGACCCTCGTCACGTCGCCAAGAGCGGATCGATCGAAGCCCCTCCGTCCGCGCGCACCTGATCGTGCAGCGGGTCCCTCCGTCGCTGTCGCCCGACGTGCTCGACGCCACGCGCCTCCGGCGCGACGAATTTCCGTGGATGGATACCGGTGAGTCGATCTACCTGAACGTTGCGAGCACCGGTCCGTTGCCCGAATCCTCCGTGCGCGCTCAGGAGGTGTTCACCCGAAAGCGCGCCGCGCCCCACCGACTCGGTCAGGACGAACAGTTCGAGACGCTCACGATCGTGCGCCGGCAGCTCGCCACGCTCATCGGTGCCGACGTTGCGGAGATCGCGCTCGCCACGAACACGAGCGCCGGATTGAATCTCGCCGCGTGGACGCTGCCGCTCGGACCTGGCGACGTCGTCGTGATACCGGACCTCGAGTTTCCGGCCAATGTATATCCATGGATGGCCGCCGCCGCCGTTCGCGGGTTCACACTGTGGCGCATTCCAGTCAACGAGGGCATGCTGGATGAGCCGGCAGTGCTGTCCGCACTCGATCGGCCGGACGTGCGAGTGCTGGCCGTCTCGTGGGTCGGCTTCGCGACGGGCGCTGTTGCGCATCTCGACGTGCTCGGCACCGCCTGTCGCGAGCGCGGCATCCGGTTCGTGGTGGACGCGATCCAGGGACTCGGTCCGCTCACGCTCGATGTGTCGCGCGTCCCGATCGACCTGCTCGCGTGCGGCGGACAGAAATGGTTGCTCTCACCCTGGGGCACCGGCTTCACCTACGTCCGCCGGTCGCTCGTGCAGGAGCTCGCGCCTCAGCCCGTGAGCTGGATGGGCGTGCGCGGTTCCGATGACTTCTCGCGCCTGCTCTCGTACGACCTGACCTGGCGGGACGACGCCCGACGGTTCGAGCAGATCACGCTGCCCTTCCAGGACTTCGCCGGCATGGGAGCGAGCCTCGCGCTCCTCCATGCGCTCGGCGCGAACGCCGTTGCGGCGCACGTGCATGCGCGCACCACGGAACTGCTCGATGGCGCGGCAGAGCAGGGGATCGCGCTCGTCACACCGCGTGCACACGTCGCGGGCATCGTGTCGCTGAGGCCCGCGGATCCGCGGAGAACCAGCGATCGTCTCGACGCCGCTCGCGTCGCGCACTCCGTTCGCGAAGGCACCATCAGGCTCGCGCCTCACTGCTACACCACCCGCGACGATGTGCTGGTCGCGCTTGACGCACTGCGCGAATCGCCCTGATCCTGCCTGCGCTCAGCGCACTCGCAGCACCGCGAAGTCGCGCTTGCCCTTTCCAATTACGATGTGTCCGCTCCGTAACAGGACGTCAGCGCGTGGAAGGAGTCGTTCCGAGCCGCCGATCTTGCGCTTGTTCACCGACACGCCTCCCTGTTCGAGCAATCGTTTCGCAGCGCCGTTGGACGCGGCGAGCCCCGACGCCGTCAGCAGCTTGAACGCATCGAAGCTCGTCGCATCGCTATCGCTGACGAGCGTCGCACCGTCGACTTCGGCGAATGGAGCCTCGGCGCGCAGGATCGAGAAGGCGTCGTCACTCAGCTCGCGCGGATCCAGCCGGCCGAAAAAGAAGGTCGACACCTGCTCGGCAGCCGCGAGCGCGGCCTCGCCGTGGACGCGACGCGTCACGTCGCCCGCGAGTGCGATCTGACCGGCGCGTTGCTCCGGCGAGGCGGATGTCGCGAGCTCGAGCGCCTCGATTTCCGGCTTCGTCAACAGCGTGAAGAAGCGCAGGTATCGCCCGACGTCGTGATCCTCGGCGCCGAGCCAGAACTGGTAGAACGCGTACGGTGACGTGCGCGCCGCGTCGAGCCACACCGCGCCCGCCTCGGTTTTCCCGAACTTCGTGCCCGATGACGTCATCAGCAGCGGTACCGTGAGGCCGTGCGCCTCGGCCCCGTCGACGCGGCGGATCAGCTCGATGCCCGCGGTGATGTTGCCCCACTGTTCGCTGCCCCCGAGCTGCAACGTCACGCCATCGCGGCGGCGAAGCTCGAGAAAGTCGTAGGCCTGGAGGAGCATGTAGGAAAATTCGGTGAAGGAAATCCCCGCCTCCATCCTCGACTTCACCGATTCCTTCTGCAACATGTAATTCACGGTGAAGTGCTTCCCCGTGTCTCGCAGGAACTCCACCAATGGCAGCGTCGTGAGCCAGTCGCCGTTGTTCCGCATCCGCGCCGCGCTCGGGCCGTCGAAGCTGAGGAACCGTTCGAGCTGCGCCCGGATGGACGCCACGTTCGCCGCGACCTGCTCGTCTGACAGCAGTTGCCGTTCATTCACCTTGCCGCTCGGGTCACCGATCATTCCCGTGCCGCCACCCACGAGTGCGATCGGCCGATGCCCGTGCCGCTGCAGGTGCACGAGAATCATGATCACCACGAGGCTCCCCACGTGGAGGCTGCTGCCGGTGGGGTCGAACCCGATGTACGCGGAGACCGGTCCGGCCGCGAGCGCCCCGGGAACGCCGTCCGTGTGCTGGGCCACGAGCCCACGCCAGTGTAGTTCTTCGAGCACGTTGGTCGTCTGCATGGCACAAAATTAGAGCGACGAGTGTCGAATTGTCAGCGGACGCACGTCGCCGCGGCGTTGGTGCGGGCTGCTGCCGCGCATTAACGTTCCTTCAGTGTGGCTCGCCGTGGTGACTGCCACGCGCGGGCCGACCCCCAGCCGAGTGTCGTTTGGATCTCCCGTTCTCTCGGAACTTTCGCCGCCGACATCCGAAGTTTTCCCGCTTTCTCGGCATCGCCACGGTCTTCGTCGTCGCGTTCGGCGTCGGCTTGCTGTACGCGAGTTGGGCCCTGGTGTGTCGGGCTGGCGCCTGTCCTGCCGTGGACGTGCTCGACGAGTATCAGCCGCGCCAGACGTCGAAGCTCTTCGCCGCTGACGGGCGGTTCATCGCCGAACTCGGCCTCGAGCGCCGCACCCTGCTCAAGCTCGACCAGATACCGCCCATGGTGCGCAACGCCTTCGTCCTCACCGAAGACAAGCGGTTCTACGAGCACAAGGGCGTGGACTTCAAGCGCATCCCCGGCGCGCTGTACGCTGACATCAAGAAGCGCAGCTTCGCCGAAGGCTTCTCCACCATCACGATGCAGCTCGCCCGAAACATCTTTCCCGAACGCCTGTCCCGGGAGAAGTCGCTCGTCCGGAAGCTGAAGGAAGCGAAGGTGGCGCGTGCGATCGAGGCCAAGTACTCGAAGGAAAAGATCCTCGAGCTCTACCTCAACCAGATCGCGCTCGGGAACCAGTCTTTCGGCGTCGAGACCGCATCGCAGCGCTACTTCGGCAAGTCGGCGCGCGATCTCAACGTCTCCGAGGCGGCGATGCTCGCCGGCCTTCCCAAGGCGCCGGAGCGATACAATCCCCGGCGCTCCCCGGAGCGGGCAATCCAGCGCCGCAACACGGTCATCGAGGTCATGCGCGACCAGGGCGCGATCAGCGATGCGGATGCGAGTCTCGCGAAGGCGTATCCGCTGCAGCTCGCGCGGCGCTCCGAGGCGGGTGACGTAGCGCCCTATTTCGTGGAGTGGGTCCGCCTGCAGCTCGAGCAGCAATTCGGACAGCGCCTGTACGAGCAGGGCCTCAAGGTCTACACCACCCTCGACGTCGATCTCCAGTCGGCCGCCGAGCGCGCGCTGGAGAGCCAGCTGAAGGCGGTGGAATCCGGACGCTATGGCGCGTACACCCATCCGACGTTCGAGGCGTACATGGCCAAGGCGTCGAGCCGCGTGGGCGAACCGGCGGCGGGCAACTCTCCCTACCTGCAGGGCGCGTTCGTCGCGATGGATCCACGCACCGGCGCCGTGCGTGCCCTGGTCGGCGGACGCGATTTCGACGACTCCAAGTTCAATCGCGCCACCCAGGCGCTTCGTCAGCCCGGATCGACGTTCAAGCCCATCGTCTACGCCGACGCGGTGCAGAATGGACGCCCGCCGTCGTATCTCGTGGACGACTCGCCGATCGCGGTGCCGCAGGTTGGAGGCGGCGACTGGACGCCGCAGAACTACGACGGAAAGTTCGAGGGACCCATGCCGATGCGGCGTGGCCTCTACCAATCGCGCAACATCGTCGCCATCAAGGTCGGCATGGAGCTGGGCGAGCAGAGCGTCATCGACATGGCCCGCAAGTTCGGGCTCACCACGCCGATCCCGCCCTATCCCTCCATCCACATTGGCGCTGCCGACGTGTATCCCATCGAGATGATCGCCGCGTACTCCGCGTTCGCCACGCTGGGCACGCGATCGAGTCCCACCTCGATCGTCCGCGTCGAGAACTCCCGGGGCAACGTCCTCTGGGAGCCGGCCCCGCTGCGCGCGTCGGTGATGTCGCCGGAGGAGTCGTGGCTCATGGTGAGCATGATGAAGGACGTCGTCCAGCGCGGCACGGCGGCGGGGTCGGTCGGTGCGCAGTTCCGCATTCCGGCCGGGGGCAAGACCGGCACGACGAACGATGGCGCCGACGTGTGGTTCATCGGCTACACCTCGGATCTCGTGGCCGGCGTCTGGATGGGACTCGACAAGCCCCGCAAGATCAAGAGCAACGCGCAGGGCGGAGCGCTCGCCGCGCCAGCGTGGACGGCGTTCATGAATGAAGTGTATCGTCGCAAGCCCGCGCCCCCGGATTGGCCCCGCCCGGAAGGCATCGTCGTCCGGCAGATCGATCCGATCAGCGGCATGCTCGCCGGCGCTGGATGTTCGGGTTCAGTGGCGGAATTCTTCATCGTCGGCACCGATCCTACGCAGCCCTGCATTCCGAGCGGATTCGGCGTCGATACGACCTACGGGTACCCGCCCGGATACACTCCGCTACCCCAGCCCACACAGCCGTCTGATTCTGGGAATCCGGGTACCCGGTATCCGCTCCTGTCGTCTGACGCCATCGTCGTTCCCGGCGCGACACCGATGCCACGTGCCACCCGCGGCGGCCGCACACCTCGCGACACGTCGCGGACCACGTTCCGGCGCGATACGACGCGCGGTCTCCCGCGCGACACACTGAATCCGTTCACCCTGCCGCCGATCCGATGACGGCGTGGCAGCCGACGGACTGCCACGCGCATTCCACGCACTCGGACGGTGCCCTCACGGTGGCCGAGGTCGTCGCTGTCGCCGCGTCGCTCGGCACTCGTCCGAGCGTGACGGACCACGTGTCCCGCGACGCGCCCACGAACGTGAACTCGCTCGTCGCCGTGGAGCATTATCTCGACGACCTGGATCGCTACCCCGTGCTCCGCGGAGGCGAGTTCTGCTGGCACGATGCGTTGTGGCGCGAGATCCCTCCCTCCACTCTGCGCCGATTCACGCACCGGCTCGGCTCGCTCCACTCCATCCGCCTCGCCGACGGCCAGTTCTTCCGCGCCTTCGCGCTCGAGCTTCCGCCCTCGCTCACCGCTGGCGCGTACATGGAGGCGCACGTCGCGTCACTCGAGGCGTTGGCGAACGAAATGCCGGTCGATATTCTCGCGCACCCCACACTCGTGCCGCCCCCGCTGCGACAGATCGATCCGCACGACCTGTGGACGGAGCAGCAGGAGGCACGCGCCGTCACCGCCTTGACGCAGTCCGGCATCGCCTTCGAGATATCGGCGCGCTATCCGCCGCACGAGCGTCTCGTGCGGCGTGCGGCGGCGGCCGGCGTGCGGCTCGCCCTCGGGTCCGACGGACATCGTCACGATCAGGTGGCCAACGTGAGCGAACCGCTCGCCATGGCGCGGCGGCTCGGTATTCCGGACGACGCGCTGTACGATCCGGAACGACATGGGTCGCGGACGGGCGCCTTCGACGGCTGACGCGCAGTGGGTGACGCGCATCACGCGTGACGTTCTCCCGCTTCCTCGAGTCGATCTCATGGACGTCGCGCCTTGTAGCACGTCCAGCCCAGCCGTAACTTCCACAGACTCTGTCGTCCCGGAGGCTTTGTGATACTGGGGTGTCTGGCCCTGAACGCGTCTTTCGAGCCCCTGACCATGGTCCCCATGCGTCGGGCGCTCCGCCTCGTGATCGACGGCAAGGCCGAGATCGTCGAGGCGGAGCAGGACAAGCTCGTGCGGTCGGAGCGGTTGACCATGCCAAGACCCGCCGTCATCCGCCTCACGAAGTTCATCCACGTGCCGCGACGATTCCGGCGACAGGTCACGAACACCTTCCTGTTCGCTCGCGACCACTATCGGTGCCAGTACTGCGGCCGCGCCTCGATGGATCTCAAGCCGCGTGAGGCGCTCACACGCGACCACGTGATCCCCATCTCGCGCGGCGGCTCCAACGACTGGACCAACGTCGTCACCGCCTGCTCGCCCTGCAACACGCGCAAGGGAAATCGACTGCCGCACGAGATCGGGATGCATCCGCTCACGCATCCCGTGGAGCCGCACTTCGTGCACCTCTCCTGGGCGGTGCGTCGTCTCACCAGCACGCAGGCGCGCTACATCCGGACATTTTACGGAGATGCGATCCTCCATCAGCTCGAGGCGCTGGAGCATCGACACGGGTATCGTTCGCAGGCGGCGACGACGGAACTTCCGGGGGCGGCTGCGGTGTAGCTGCCCTCGTCCCTTTCCGGCTATCGTTCCGCCCTGAAGGTCGCGCTTCGCTTGCCGTAAACGCGTTTCTCACCGCCCAGCATGCGAAGCATCAGCGTCCGCATGCCGCTGCCGAACGCGGACGCCGCCGTGCTTCCGCGCACGCCGCGCAGCCACCGTTCCAGCTGGTCCATGTCGCTCACCGAAAGTGCCTCGATCGTGAGCGCGAAGTTGTAGTAGTAGCGCGCACCCTCGCGTTGCGGCGCCAGCAGGATGCGTGTCGGGCGCTCCAGCATCGCCTGCGCCGTCGACAGCGTGGCGAAGCTCCCGAGGTCCTCGAGTTTCCCGCCTTGCCGCTGGACGACGCGATAGCGCTGCGCCGACGGATCGTACTGGACGATCAACTCCCAATCCCGCTGTCCTTCCAGATCGTTGAACAGCCCGCCGACCCGCCACAGTTCGAGCCGGAAACGGAACGACGCGGGAAAGCCGCTTCGTACCAGGTCGCGCATGTCCGCGTCGCCGAACAGGTTCGTCGTCGTCACCGTGGCCGCGCCAACCATCGCCACCGGTGCGGCTACCTCGAGCGCTACCCGTCGCTGGGCGCGCGCACTGCTGCTGCCTCCGGCCAGAAGACCCAGGGCCAGCAGCACGGTGACGGCGGAACGGCGCACGCGCTAGAAGCGGTGACGGACGCGAAGGAACACGTTCAACGGCTCCCGCGATACCGACAGTGCCTTCGCCGCGTAGACACCGACGACACCGAAGTCGAGTCCCGCACCGAGATCGGTGCGGTACGTCGACAACGCCGGAAAGTCGTGGCGCCCGATGTTGAGCGGGCTACCGGGTGCATTCACCAGCCAGCCGCGCCCCGCGTCCGCGAAAAAGATCCACGCCCCGTCGACGCGAAACCGCGTCCGCCTCTCGCCGGCGCGCCGCTCCGAGAACGAGATGCGCAGATCGCTCCGATATTCGAGCTGCGCCAGCGCGATCCGCTCACACTGCGCCGGCCGGCCGGCCGGCGCGCTCGACGACGCGCAGGTGCCCACGTCGTTGTCCCCTGCCGAGCGGAAGTCGAATCCCGGTACGGTGCCGGGTCCATCGATCGAGAGCCGCCGTTCGAGAGGAAGCGGATCCCCGCTCACCCATCCACCCAGCACGCCGCGCACGTTGAGCGCCGAGCTGGGACTGATGCGATTATACCGTCGCAGATCGAGGAAGACGCGTTGATATCGTGTCGACCCGCTCGGGACGGCACGCACGCCGGGAGAAACGGGGCCCGCACGCTCGATCACTCCGGTGCCACGCTCGTAATCCGCGAGCAGATACCATCCCGCCCACGGGTTGAACGTGTCGTTTCGGGTATCCACCCTCATGGTGAGGTTGGCTACGTGAAATCGACCGGCATCCAGCTCCGGATTGGCGCGCCACGCGCGCCCGTTGTTGAACAGCGCTGGCGGATCGCGTGCCTCGCGTGATCGCCACCGTTCATCGGCGTACGACACGGTGAGGTCGGCGTTCTCCGTCGCGCGCAGCGCGGCGAAGAGCTGGCCGCCATGTCGCCCGAAATAATCACGATAGTCGCGATTGAAGAAGAACGACGCGAGCCCGACTTCCGCGTTGCTCAACTGCCATGTCTCGACACCCTCGATCTGGTCGTACAGCCGCCCGCCGAGCGTCACGCCGTATCGCCGTCCCACCCGAAGCTCGCCGAGGACCGTGTGGCCCACGTCGGGCGACGACGACGAGAAACTGCTGCCCGTCCGCACGATCGCGTTGGCCGCGAATCGCAGATGCCCCCAACCCTGATCCCGGTAGAGCACCGGACCGACGCGGACCGGCAGGCCTTCCACGCGATTGTACACGCCCGCATTTGCGATCTCGAGGCGGTTCGTGTTGGCATGGCGCCGACGCTCGAATCTCCGCCACCAGTCCTCCGGCGCGCGTGGCTCCTCCGCCGATACCCTCATCCGTTCGGCTTCCATGACATAGCGAAGTGCCGGACGATAAATGCGCAGTTCGCCGCCGATCGTTGCATTCTCGCGCCCCTCGACCTCGCCGCCCACCACGAGCAGGTCTCCGTCGATCCGCGCCCCCGGACGCAGCAGCACGTCCGCATTGATCACCAGCACGCGACCCGCCACATGCCCCTCGATGATCAGCGGTCCGTTCAGCACCGCCACATCGCCGGGTACGTCGCGCCCCGCCGGAATCACCGTGCGGTCAGTGGCGCGCAGCGTCGTCGTGGCGTTGAACAGGGCGGCCACTTCGCGGGCCACCTCGTGCGGCAGGCGCGCACCCGCCACCGCTGTATCCACCTGCGCCGACACGAACAGTGGCACGAACAGCAGTCCGGCGGTGAGCGCGAAGGTCCGCATGAAGGGCGGGGAATGGGGTTCGGGGGCCGCGTGGCGTTCACGCAGCGGGCACGAGGAATTCGCGGTCATACCCCCCGACGCGTCAGGAGGTCGCCGGTGCCGTTGCCGCTCATTCGTCGCCGATGGGAATGCCGAGCCGCCGCATCCGCCGGTACAGGTTCGCCCGATCGGTCCTGAGCCGACGTGAGGCCTCGGCGACGTTCCCACCCGCCGCGGACAACGCGCGCGCGATCAACGTCCGCTCGTGCGCGTCGAGTGTGTCGGTGAGCGACTCATCGAGGAGCGAGGGGTCTGGCAGCGGCGCATCGGCGCGGCGCGCCCCGCCATCCATCGGCAGCACCGCACGCACGTCGCGCTCATCCACGTCGGCGCCGGCATGCAGGATGGCGAGCCGCTCCACGATGTTCGCCAACTCACGCACATTGCCGGGCCACCGGTATTGCGCCAGGAGCGACAGCGCACCCGCCGTCCACTGCGGCGGCTGTCGACCAGTGCGTGCCCGGTGCAGCGCGGAGAAGTGCGCGACGAGTATGGGAATGTCGTCGGGACGGTCCCGAAGTGGTGGCAGTTGAAGCGGAATGACGTTCAAGCGAAAGAGCAGGTCGTCGCGAAAGTTGCCGTCCACCACCGCACGCGTGAGATCGCGGTTCGTGGCACTCACGATGCGAACGTCCACGCGAATGGACTTGCCGCCGCCCACGCGCTCGATCTCCTTCGCCTCGATGGCGCGAAGCAACTTGGCCTGCGCCTCCGACCCGAGGTCACCGACTTCGTCGAGGAAGAGCGTGCCCGTGTGCGCCAGCTCGAAGCGGCCGATGCGACGGTCCGTTGCGCCGGTGAACGCGCCCTTCTCGTGGCCGAACATCTCGCTCTCCACCAGGTCGCGGGGAATGGCAGCGCAGTTCACCCGCACGAACGGCCGCTCCCTCCGCGCACTGCCGAAGTGGATGGCGGACGCCACGAGCTCCTTGCCCGTGCCGGATTCTCCGGTGATCAGCACACGCGCGTCCGTCGGTGCGATTCGCGAGATCATCTCGCGCACGCGATCCATCCCCGGACTCCGGCCGATCATCTCGCCTGCCAGCCCGAGATCCTCGCGCAGCGCGCGAGCCTCGCGTCGCACGCGCCGAAGCTCGAGCGCCGACGCGAGCGCGAGCAGCACGCCCTCCGGCGACAGCGGCTTCTCGAGGAAATTGAAGGCGCCCAGCTTCGTCGCCTTCACGGCGTCGCTGAGCCCGGCCTTGCCGCTCATCATGATCACCGGCACGTCGGGGACGCTCTCGCGCAGCCGCGCCAGCGTCGCCAATCCGTCCAGCTCTCCCGGAATCATCAGGTCGAGCAACACGACATCCGGACAACTCTCGGCGATGCGTTGCAGACCCACCGCGCCTTCTGCCGCGTCACGCACCTCGTAGCCTTCGCTCACGAGGAGTGCGCCCACCATGCGACGGATGTTCGGCTCGTCGTCGACGATCAGGACGCTCGACATCGCGTCGGGTCAGCTCCCGCCGGACGACGCCGGCAGCCCCGCGCGCTCGGACAGCAGCTTCGTCGTGAAGCGCTGACCCTCCGACACTCGCTCCATCTCGATGGCGATGGCGTCCACCGCCTGCTCGATGCGCTCGAGTCGCGCCGAGACATCGGAGGGAATGGCCGCCACGGGCCTGGATTCGAGCCGCCGTGCATAGGCACGCGCAATCGGGACGCCGATCGCGACCACGGGAATCATGCTGAACATCACGATCGGTACCAGAACGCCATCAATCGCCATGTGCCGACATCTCCAGCGTGATTGCCAGTGTCTCGACCGGCAGAAATAGTCTGATCGTCGTTCCGTTTCCGGTCGCGCTCTCCGCAGCCACCGCGCCTTCGTGCGCGATCAATGTCTGCCGCACGATCGCGAGTCCGAGACCCGTGCCGCCCGCCTTGTGCGTCACATATGGCTCCCAGATGCTGTCCAGCCTCGCTGGCGGGATTCCGGAGCCGCTGTCGTGTACCGCGACCTCCACCATCGCGCGGCCGTCGTGCGTCGCGCGCCGCACGGTGACGCGAACCGGCGCGTTGGAAGGACTCGCCTCCACGGCGTTCAGCAGCACGTTCGTCAGCGCACGTCCAAGGGCATCCACATGCCCGGGAACCATCGGTACGTCGCTGTCCACGAGCACGGCGAGCGGGGTCTCCGCCGGTACCGCCGTGCGCGTCGTGGCTCGCACCAGCTCGCCGAGGTCGACCGGCGCCTGCGGTCCCTCGGGCAGCCGTCCGAACTGCGCAAAGCTGCGCGCCATCTCCTCCAGACGCTTCGATTCGATCTCGAGCACATCGACCGTCTCGGCCAGCGTATGGGGCGCCTCACGTCGCAGGCGCGCGATCGCGAAGCGGATCGGCGTCAGCGGATTCTTCAGCTCGTGCGCCACCTGTCGCGCCGATTCGCGCAGCGCGGTAGCGCGCTCCGCCTCCAGCGCGCGGACACGCCCCTGCCGCAGCTCCGTCGCCATCGCACGCATCCGGTTACGCAGCATGACGAATTCCGGCGCGCCCTTGGTCGGCGGCCCGTCCGGTAGCGCATCGCCCCGGCTGATCATCGCCGTCCACCCCACGAGTTCACTGAGCGGCCGGCTCAGATTCCGGCTCAGATGTCCCGCCACCCGAGATGCCACCAACCCCATCAGCAGTGCCGCTGCCAGCGCCACGATCGCGGCCACCACGGGCGCCCGCCGCGTCATGAGGAACTCCATCTGCCTCGCATGCAGCAGTCCTTCGCGGAGCGCCCGTTGATGGTCGATCAGCAGTGCACGCTGTGCCGCACTCAGCGGCGCGCCCTCCACGGACTCGGAGGCGCGCCTGCCGGTCTCGGCGATCCGCTCCATGGCCGGAGTGGTGCCGAGCAGCGGTAGCGCAGCGACCACCGTCAGCTCCCACGCGACAGCCAGCACGACCGTGGGAATGAGGGCGAAGCCCAGCAGAATGAGAAATAGACGGGCGCGAAAGCCGACCTGCTTCACTGCATCTCCGTACGGGCGTTCGGAAGGGAGGTTTCGCGATAACATACAGGCCACCTCGTGCATCAACCACCCTGTTCATCTTGAACGCATCGTCATGCGCACCTTCACGAGCTATCGCACGTTCGATACGAAAGATCGGCAGACGATCATCGACATCACGGACGACGTCGAGGCGTGCCGGGCGCACGCGATGATCAGCGAGGGCATGGTCCTCGTGTCGGCCATGCACATCTCCGCCTCCGTCTTCGTCAATGATCACGAGCCCGGCCTGTGGGCTGACATCCTCGAATGGCTCGAGGGCCGCATCGCGCCGTGGACGCCGGAGCTCTACCGGCACAACAGTGGAACGGGTGAAGACAACGCGGCGGCGCACCTGCGGTCACTCACCTTGGGACACGAGGTGATCGTGCCCGTCACCGACGGACGTCTCGATCTCGGTCCATGGCAACGCGTATTCTATGGAGAATGGGATGGCCAGCGCCCGAAGCGCGTGATCTACAAGGCGATGGGAATGTGACGTCCCTTCCGCAAACCCTTGGGCCAGCATAGATTACGCCCCCAGCCACTCAGGGAGGCGCGAGCATGGAGCCCGCGGCGCCAGGGGTGACTGGTCAATGACGGTGTCGGCGTGATGGGTGCCGCCCTCGAATACTGCGCGTCGCGCAGTGGGGCGAGCCGGTCGACGTGCGCACCGCGAACCGCCTCGCCATCGAGCACCGCGCTAGCCGACCACCTTCGGTCGGGCGGATTGCTCCCGGCGAGAGCACGGGCGCCGCACTGCCTGGCAGGCACGCCCGCTCTCACACCATGCGTCGCATGACGCAAGGGACAGCATGAATCAACGCTCTTCGCGGAATGGTCCGTCGCGCTCCGGCGCCGCGCTCATTCACCGCGGCCCCCAGGCGCTCAGCGCGCCTCACGTGTCCTCGGCCGGCTACGCGCAGCCGATGCACGCTCCGAATGCGGCCCTCCTCATCGACTTCGACAATGTGACGATGGGAATCCGCTCCGACCTCGGCAAGGAGCTTCGCACCCTGCTCGGCTCGGACATCATCAAGGGCAAGGTCGCCGTCCAGCGCGCCTATGCCGACTGGCGACGGTATCCCCAGTACATCGTGCCACTCGCCGAGTCCTCGATCGACATGATCATGGCGCCCGCCTACGGATCGTCGAAGAAGAATGCCACCGACATCCGCCTTGCCGTCGACGCCATGGAGCTCGTGTTCACGCGCCCCGAGATCGGCACGTACATCCTGCTCTCCGGCGACAGCGACTTCGCGAGCCTGGTGACGAAGCTCAAGGAATACGGCAAGTACGTCATCGGCGTCGGCATCCGCGAGTCGTCGAGCGACCTGCTCGTCATGAACTGCGACGAATACTACAGCTACAACGCGCTCGCCGGCCTCGTGAAGAATTCGGACGACGAACCGGCCAAGAAGTGGGATCCGTGGGAGCTGGTCACCGAAGCGGTCAGCCGCATGAAGCGCAACGGCGACGTCATGCGCTCCGATCGACTCAAGCAGGTGATGGTCGAGATCGACAACGCCTTCGACGAGAAGGACCTCGGCATGGCGAAGTTCTCGCGCTTCGTGCAGGATGCGACGCAGCGTGGACTGCTCTCGGCAACGAAGCTCGAGAATGGCCAGCTGGAGATCGGCCTGCCGAGCGGTGCCAAGGGCGATGTGCGCGCGGCCGAGAACGCCGCGGCGGATGAGGCGGCGCGCGTGGAAGGTCCGAGCGCTGCCGCCGATGCCAAGCGCGAAGGTGGCCGGGGCCGCCGCGGCCGGCGCGGTCGCGGTCGAGGACATGATGAACGCCCGCGCGCCGAGGGAACGGAGGTGCCGGTCGATGTCGAGTTGGTTGCTGAGCCCGACGTTGCATCTGCTGCACCCGAGGCCGTCCCGCTCGTCGCCGCAGTGGCGGCGCCCGCACCGCGCGGACGCGAGCGCACCGGACGTCCCGATCGTGCGCCACGGCCCGAAGTGGCCGATCGGATCGAGCGCGCTGATCGGACCGAGCGCAGCGAATCGATCGAGCAGATCGGATCGAGTGGCGAACGGCTGACTCGGGATGAAGCGTTCGATCTCATTCGACGCTCCGTCATGGCGCTCACGCAGGGCGACGAGACCGTGCGAGCGGGCGTCGTGCGCGCGAAGGCGCGCGAGTTGCTCGCGCGTGACAGCGAGAGTCTCAGCGACCGCAACTTTCCCCGCATTCTCAAGGATGCGCACGACGGAGACGTCATCGATCTGCGGCGCCGTGGCGATGACTTCGAGATCGCCCGCGCCGCCGAGGCGGAGTCGGTGGCGGCGCAGCTGGCCAGGTCGGCGGTGAGTAATGCGCCACCCGTATCGACAACGCCCGCGGCACCGCGAGGCATGGGGCCTCGCGGCGTCACCGGCGGGCGCGGACGTGTCGGCCGGCCTGGCGCGCCTCCGGCCGACCTGATGAGCAATCTGTTGAGCATCGGCGTCGTGGGCCCTGCGGGAGCGACGCCGTCCGTGTCGCACGTGGCCGTCGTCCCTGCAGCGTCGGCACGCACGCTCATCACGTCCGTTCCGATCGAACGCGTCGCGGCGGTCGAACACGCGCCTTCGACTGCTGCGGCAAAACCGCGTGGGCGCAAACCCGCGGCGAAGAAGAGTGCCGACACCCCGGCTGCAAAGTCCGCGGTGAAGAAGTCGGCTGCGACGAAGAAGTCGTCGCCTGCGTCGAAGTCGCGGGCGAGGAAGACCGTGGCGCGCGCCGACGCGTGAGCCAGCGAGACGCCGCGCGAACCGCGCGGCGTTCTCGCCCGGGCGTTCCACTCACCGCCCGGTTCTACGATCGCGCCACCGACATCGTCGCCCGCGATCTGCTCGGTGCGGTGCTGGAGTGTTCGACGCCGGAGGGAACCACCCGCGCGCGCATCGTGGAGACGGAAGCGTACCTCGGACCCGACGACCCGGCATGTCATGCGGTCGCCGGCCTCACTCGGCGCACTGAGCATCTCTTCGGGCCGCCGGGCTTCGCGTACGTCTACCTGATATACGGCATGTACTGGTGCTTCAACGCCGTCACGCGCGAGCGCGGTCACGGCGCGGCGGTGCTCGTGCGCGCCGTGCACCCGCTGGACGGACTCGATCTCATGCGTCGCCGTCGGCCGAAGGCCATGCGCGACCGGGATCTCACGAATGGTCCGGGCAAGCTCAGTCTCGCCATGGGCATCGTCGGCACCATGAGTGGCGAGTCGTTGCGCGATGGCCCGATCATCATTCGAGCGGGAGACCCGGTTGCCGACGAGGACGTGGTCGTGACACCCCGCATCGGCATCACGCGGGCAGCCGACTGGCCGCTCCGCTTTCTCGTCTGCAACGATCCATTTGTATCGGCCACGCCGAAGCATTTCTTCCGGCGAGCCCACGCGACGTGATGCGGGCTGACGCGCGGGCATCATGCGGGTCGGATCACCCTTTTTCAACCGACGCACGACGGGCCCCCCGCCCCGTTGGCGCCGGCCCCGGGGGTTTGGGGGGGGGGGACGCGGAGCCCCCGGGGGGTTTTAAAAAAATTACCGGGCCCCCCATTTTTTATTTGGTTTTTTTAGGT
>JAJAYP010000267.1 GCA_026786185.1 Gemmatimonadaceae bacterium | reverse complement strand
TTCACGGTTCACGGTCTTCAGTGTCCCACCGCAGCCGGTACAGCGTGATCGTCTGCCGGATCTTCCCCTCCGCGTACGCATGGCTCGTGGAGTCACTCACGACCAGTCCGCGCTCCCGGCACTCGTTCAGGAAATCCTCGCACGCGATCCGGCCCGGGTCGGCGACGATCGCTTCGCCACCGCGGCGTAGCGTTGCAGCGATGGCATCCGCCACGAGCACCGCGTAGCGCGGCTCGTACAGCACGTCCGACGTGAGCACCACGTCGAAGCGGCCGAGGTCGGCCGGCATCGCACTCCAGTCCACCATCCGCGCAGCGATCGCCAGGCCCGTGGCGTCGGCCACGTTGAGCTGCGCGAACAGGATGGCATCCTCGTAATAGTCCGTCGCGGTGACTACGCCCCCGGCCATCGCCGCGCCGATCGCGACGAGACCAAGTCCGCACCCTAGTTCCAGCACCCGCTCGCCAGCCAGTCGCAGCTCGCGCACCTCGCCCGCGAGGATCTGCGCCGAGGGCCAGAGATCGGCCCAGTACGGCAGCCGCTCGTCCTTCACATAGTCGTCTTCGCTGATCAGGTCGTCGGCGTTCGCGGGACTCAGCAACCCGATCTCGCGCCCGCCGAGTTCGACCGTGCGCGTGACCGTTCGGAAGCGGCGCTCGAGATCCGCCCGCAGCACCTCGAGGTCGACCGTCACCGGTCTCGTGCGAGATGTCATGCGGGAAACCGGTCGCCGCCCATCAGGTCGGCGTCCAGGGGAATGGCGGTCACCACCGTGCCAGCCGCGATCGTCGAGTGTGTCCCGTCGACGACGACCAATGCATCCGCCGCCGCCATCGACGTCAGTATCCCCGAGCTCTGCGGCCCGGTGAGCGACGCGTGCGTCGAGTTGTCTGGCGCCGTGGTCAACACGGCGCGCAGAAAGTGCGTCAGCGGCGCGGCGAGGTGCACGTCCTCGCTAAGCGTTACACGAATGGCGCGACGGTGCGGGCGACGATGGCCGGCCAGCATGCGGAGCAGGGGGCGCGCGAACAGTTCGAACGTGACGAGCGCCGACACGGGATTTCCCGGCAGCCCGAGCCACGGCACGCCGAACAGCCGCCCGTACGCCAGCGGCGCACCGGGGCGCATCGTCACACGCCAGAGCGAGAGCTCGCCGCCCAGCGCGCTCACGACGTTTCGCGTGAAGTCGAAGTCGCCCACGGACACGCCGCCCGACGTGAGCACGAGGTCACACCCGTCCGCCTTGCGCAGGCAGCGCGCGAGCGCCGCCGGATCGTCCGGCGCGATGCCAAGCGGCACCGGCTCTCCACCGGCGGCAAGCACCGCGGCCTGCAGCGAGTAGCTGTTCGACGACACGATCCGATCACCCGTGCGCACTTCGGCGAATCGCTCGAGCGGCACCAGCTCGTCACCGGTTGCGAGAATCGCGACGCGCGGACGACGATGCACGGCGGGTGACGCGCAGCCCACGGACGCGAGCACGCCAGCGTGCGCCGCGCCGATGGGCGTCCCTGCCGCGAGCACCACCGCACCGGCCGCCACATCCTCGCCGCGCGGACGCACGTTTCGCCCGGCATCGCGCGCGTCGCGGATGATGACGATATCCGATCCGGCCAGGGACTCGGTGTCTTCCACGCGAATCACGCTGTCGGCGCCATCCGGTACGGGCGCGCCGGTCATGATGCGCGATGCCTCGCCGGCGCCGACGCGGCGCGTGCCGCGCGTGCCAGCCGCGATGGTCTCGATGACGCGCAGCCCCACCTCACGCGAGCCGGCCGCCGCGACATCCTCCGCGCGCACGGCGTAGCCGTCCATGCTGGCGTTGTTCCACGGCGGGAGAGAAACCGGCGACACGACGTCGCGCGCCAGGACGCGGCCCAGTGCGCGCATCAGCGGAACCTCTTCGCTGCCGAGCGCCTCGATGCCCGCCAGCATGTGCCGGCTCGCCTCGCCGACGGCGAGCCGCGTGACGGTCACTCCTGATCCAGTCGCATCGAGGCGAGGCGCGCGCCGAGCGCATCGGTGACCTGATCCACTCGGCGCGTCGGCACGGAGTAGTTGTTGGCCAACGCACTGAACAGGAGGAGTCGCCCATCCGCCGTCGTCACATACCCCGAGAGCGACCGCGCCTTGTCCAGCGTGCCGGTCTTCGCGTGGAGGTTGCCCGCGGCGGCCGTGCCCTTCATCCGGTTGCGGATCGTGCCATCCACGCCGGCAATGGGCAGTGCATCGTAGAACAGGCGGAAGTCAGGCGAGCGGCGCATTGCGTCCAGCACCGTCACGATGGTGCGAGGCGCGATGTAATCGTGGCGTGACAGTCCGCTCCCGTCGCGCACCGCGAATCCGTCGGGGGCTGCACCCCACGCCAGCAACTGTCGACTCACGACCTGCTGCGCGCTGTCGGCCCGGCCCACGCCGGTCTTCGCGAGGGCGAGCGTCTTGAACAGCAATTCGCCGATCTGGTTCTGCGACGGCTTCTCGAAGAAAGGCAGGATATCTCGGAGCGGCGGTGACCACATGCCGGCGAGCGAGTCGAGTCTCGCCGTGCTGTCCGTGGCCGCCCCGTCGATGACGACACCGCCCGCACGTAGCGCCTCGCTCAACGCGGCGACGTACGCCGCCGTCTGGTCGCGGAAGGTCAGCTCGTTCACGACGCTGTCGCCGACGGCGAGCGTGCCCGCCACCAGCACGCCGGCACGCGATGAGTCCTGCCCCATCGTGATGCGGGGGAGCGCCGCGACGGAATCCGCCGCGCTCGCACCAGCCGCTGCTCGCGCCACCGTTCGCGCCCGCACGATCACACGAGGATACGTGGCCGCGGGTCGCGTGACCACGCGCACGGCGTCGCCCGCCCGCTCACCAGCGTAGACGGCGATCTCGCTGAATCCCTCGTTGAAGTACAGCGCGTCGACACCGGCGGAATAGGCATCGTCGAGATCGTCGTGCGCCCACCCGAATCCCAGCGGCGAATCAGTGAACGGCGACGGTGCTCCCACGATGCCGCCGCGAATGCGCGTGATGCCACGCGCGCGCAATGAATCGCCGAGCGCGCGTAGCGGCGCCATCGCGTCGCCGCGCATGTGCGCGCTGATCGACGGGTCGCCCGTGCCGCGCACGACGAGGTCGCCCTCGAGCACGCCGTCACGCACCGCCCCGCGCGCCCAGAACGTCGTCGGCCACCGATAATCCGGCCCGAGCTGTGCGAGCGCCGTCGCGCCGGTGAGCAGCTTCTGGTTCGACGCCGGCATGAACAGCTTGTCCGCATTGCGCGCGTAGAGCGTCTCGGCACGCACCGGGTCGACAATCAGTACGCCCCAGTGCATGCTGCGGAACTCCGGTGCGTCGATGGCGGAGTCGAGGAACTGGCGCAGCGACGCGCGCGCGTCGAGCGCGCGGGCAGGCGCCGGAACCGATGATGCCGGGCGCAGCGCGCAGCCGGCCACGACGGCGAGCAGAAGGAGCGAAGCAAGACTGCGTACGACGGACATAAATTCCGATGGAGCGGGCGATCTGGGGCGCAGGGCGCGCGAGACGGAGAAAGATGATCGCCGTGCGACGCAGCGTCGAGCGTCGTTCGCCCTCAGAATTCCAGCGTGCCACCCAGCTCGGCGAGTCGCGCCGGTGTGTCGACGCTCGTGAAGAGCCGCGAGGCATCGCCGAATCGCGCGAGCGTTGCGTCGCCGATCGCCTCGGTATCGGTGAGCGCCTCGAACAGTGCCGAGGCGCGTCGCTCACCCGCGTCGAGCAATGCACGACACGTTTCGAGGGACTTCGGGCCGTACCAGGCGCACAGGGGTTCCGGCCGCGCACTCGGGCCATGCACCGGCACCACCGCGCTCGCTCCACGCTCGCCACGCATCCGCAACTCGCCCAGGAGCTCTGTCGTGACGAACGGCATGTCCCAAGCGACGACCAGCACCGCGGCGCCTCCCGCCGCCTGGAGCGCGCGCGCGATGCCCGCCAGTGGTCCCAGGCCCCGCATCTCGTCAGCGACGATGCGATCGCCGGGAAACCATCGCGCCGCCGCCGGATCGTTCGCGACGATGCACTGTGCCGTCGTTGCGCCGCGAAGCGCGCTCAATGCCTGATCGGCGATCCTTCGACCGCCCAACATCGCGAGCCCCTTGGGTCGGCCGCCGAAGCGAATCGCGGCACCCCCCGCCAGAAGAACGCCGATGGTCGACGTCCCGGCACTGCCGCCGCTCAGATGCGGAGCCCGCGCTGCTCCGCCGCGAGATCCAACTCCGTCGTGAGCGCGCGCTCCACGATGAGCGACTCGAGATCACGCCGCGGTCGCTCCTTGAGAAATCGTCCGCATGCGTTGCACATCACCAGGTCGTAGTCCAGCTCCGGATTGCCGATGCGGGCAATGGCGGGCGAGTCGTCGGTGTCGCAGCCCAGACATCCCTCGCGCCGCGCGCGCCACTGTGCATCGCAGCGGGCACACACGAGCGTGCGCTCCGTGCCATGCTCCACGAGCGCGATGTCGGGCGACCCTCCGCAGCACGGACAGACGGTGCGCGTCCAGTGCTTCCACGCGGCAGGCGGGCCCACGCGCTCGCTCGCGGCACGCAGCACGGCATTACCGACGACGATCGCCGCCTGACGCCCCACGCGCCGGCGCGGGTCGCGCGGCGTACGGTCTCCGGTGAACCAGCCGCTCACCAACTCGTCGACATCGAGCTCCCCATCCAGCAAGCCGCGCCGGTCTTCGTTGGAAACGAACCCCGACAGCTCGAACGCATCGAGGACGCGGACGAAGGCCGGCCGCAGGTCGCCGCACGACTGCAGGACGCGCAGCGCCTCATAGCCCACCTGTCCGTTGCGGATCCGTCGCGTCGCATCCTCGACGTCCACGGCGGGCGCGAAGTCCCTCAGCAGTTCGGCGTGTACGTGAAGCACGGGCCCATACTGCTCGGCCATCGTACTGCGAACGGTTGCGGGACGGGCAGGCGATTCAATGGGCACGACGACTCCGGCATGGCGAGCGACGCCCCGGACCCCATGCCCGTGGCGCACTCCGCGCCCTAGCACGACCGAGCGACGGCGAACGTCACGCAACGGACTCAATCCGGTTCGTACGTCGCGCTCAGCGTGGCATCCTCGGCCACCGTCACCCGAGTGATCAGCGCCGCCCCACCGATGGCCGCCTGCACCCGCTCGGCGATGAACCGGGCGAGATTCTCGCCGGTCGGAATCATCAGGCCGTCGGCGAACTCGGGTATGTCGAGATTGATGTTCGTGTGATCGAAGCGGTCACGCACCTCACGCTGGAGCGCCGCGTCCAGGACTGCGAGATCCACGACGAACCCGGTGACCGGATCGAGCGGTCCGGTGACGGTGACGTCGCAGATGTAGCTATGGCCGTGGTAGTTGGGCCGCGCGCACAGGCCGAAGGTGGCCGCGTTGCGCTCGTCGCTCCATGCCGCGACCCGGTAGCGATGGGCCGCGGCGAACGCGATGCGTCGGGTGAGACTGATAGGCATCGCGCGATCGGGCCAGGACGTCAGTGCTGTCCGCCCATGTCCTCGGGGCGCGCATCGCTGCCGGCCATCCCCTCGGGCGTCGGCGAATCGGGTGGATTCCAGCTCAACCCCTCGTCCATCACCTGCTGGTAGTTGGTAGTGCCGTCGAGCTCGTCGTGCGTATGGTCGGCCAGGTGGCTCGACTCGTCCGTCATCGGCACCTCGACGTCGCCCAGCAGGGTGCCGGCGCGACGCGCCTCGTCGGCGAGCTGCTCGTCGATCTCTAGCGGACTCTCGGCGCGCCGCAGCGAATCGACCACGAGATCGTTGCTGAATTCCGTGATGCCCAGAACGTCGGTCAGTACATGCTCGGCGACGCGCCGTTCACCCTCGGTACCCACCCGTCCCGCCAGAGTCACCGTGCCGTCGGCCGCCGAGACCGTGATGTCGTCGATGTCGAGCGCCGTGTGCTCGGCGAGCTGCTCGCGCACGAGATCGCGCAGCTCGGTGTCGTCGAGCTCCTCGATGTCGTGGATATTCTCGTAGTCGCGCTCGTGCGCCATGATTGCCGCCGCCGTGTGAGGTGAGTAAGGCCGGCGCGCCGCGGTCAGCGTCCGAAGAGGTACGACACGCCCACCGTCAGCGCGGCGTGATGCGTGTAGAACGATCTCGGGGTCGTTTCCGGGAGTACCGCCGTGTTGTCGGAGGCCTTCCGATAGTACGAGTCGGGGTACGAGAGCTTGAAGACGCGATCGGTGATATCCGCCCGCAGCTGCAGCTTTCCACCCGGCACGAACTTCAGTCCGCCGCCGAAAGTGAATGCAAAGGGGGTGCCGAATTTGAACCCCGACGAATCATCCTTCGCGCTGCTCGACAGGGCGCCGAGTCCCGCGCGAACCTGCGGGACGATCTGGTGCCAGCTCTTGCGTCCCGTGAGGTTGAGCGCGAGCGCGACATCGGCCGCGTACACCGGCGCCGACTCCGTGCCCACGAGCCGCGACGCGAGCGGCCTGGCAGGGTCGAGTACCGAACGGTTGGAGAAGGTGCGGATCAGGTCGGCGCTCAGCGCCAGCGGGCCGGTGAGCGTGAGCTCGTAGCGCAGGCCGCCCATCGCCGCGCTCCCCGGTGCAACGCCGGCCGGATCGTGGCGCGTGCGCACATAGCCGGCGAGCGACGTGAACTCCTGCTTGTACTCCAGGTCCCGATATGGACTGCTGCCGGGATCGTGTCCGACCTGGGCGGTCGCGGGACCCGCAGCGAGCAACGCCACGACGCCGAACAGAAATGCCTTCACGCGTAAACTCCGGAAAAATGCAGGGGACGCAGGGATCATCGTGGGATCGAATGGGGATCGTGCCGGCGCGGTGGACATCAGGCGAGACGCAGGTCGCGTCCCGTCATTTCCGCTGGCTGCTCGATGCCGAGCAGGCCGAGGATGGTGGGTCCGACGTCGCAGAGCGCGCCGTCCGGGCGCAGCGCATGCGCCGCGCCATCGTCCACGACGAGGAAGGGCACCGGGTTGGTGGTGTGCGCCGTGTGGGGTCCGCCCGTCTCCGGGTCGATCATCATCTCGCAGTTGCCGTGATCGGCGGTGACGAGCAGTCGTGCGCCTGCCCTGGTCGCCGCGCCGATCACGCGCGCGAGGCAGGCATCGACCACTTCAACCGCCTTCAATGTGGCCGGAATGGAGCCGGTGTGTCCCACCATGTCGGCGTTGGCGTAGTTGCAGAGCACGAAGTCGTGTTCGCGCGCCTCGATTGCGGCGCACAGCACGTCCGTGATGCCGGGCGCGCTCATCTCCGGCGCCAGATCGTACGTCGCCACCTTCTGGCTGGGGACGAGTCGCCGCTCCTCGCCGGGAAAGGGCGCCTCGATGCCACCGTTGAAGAAGTATGTCACATGCGCGTACTTCTCGGTTTCCGCCGTGCGCAGGTTCGTCAGTCCGGCCGCCGAGATCACCTCGCCGACGATGCGCGCCATGGACTGCGGGGCGAACGCCACCTGCACGCCCCATTCGGTGAACGCCTGGTCGTACAGCGTCATCGTCGCCACGGTCACCCTCGGACGCGGCGACACGTCGAAACCGGAGAAATCCGGCTGCGCGAGCGCGCGAACGATCTGCCGCATGCGATCCGACCGGTAGTTGAAGCAGATCACGGCGTCGCCATCGCGCATCGGAGCGAGTGCCGCGCCCGATGCGTTCGCCATGGTCGTGGGGGTGATGAACTCATCCGTCTCGCCACGGTCGTACGCGTCGCGCACCAGTGCCGCGGGATCACGCGCTGAGGGCGAGGCCCCCAGCACTGCGGCGCGATACCAGCGTTCCGCCCGATCCCAGCGGTGATCGCGATCCATGCCGAAGTACCGTCCGCCCACGCTGCCGATCGTCGCGCGTCCGGCGGACGCAGCGAGCAGTTGCTCGAGGTATCCGAGACCCGAGCGCGGCATCGTGTCGCGGCCGTCGAGCATCACCTGAATCGCCACCCTCGGGACGCGCTCGCGCTCCGCGAGGTCGAGCAACGCCACCAGATGCGTGTCGATCGCGTGCACACCGCCCGTCCCGATCAATCCCACCAGGTGCAGCGTGCCCCCGTTGTCGCGCGCGCGTCGGCAGGCGTCGACGAACACGGGATTCGTGAAGAAGCTGCCGTCGGCGATGGAGTGCGAGATGCGCACGAGATCCTGCTTCACCACGCGGCCCGCACCGAGATTGAGGTGGCCCACCTCGCTGTTGCCGATCTGGCCGCAGGGCAGGCCGACCGCTTCACCGGACGCCTGGAGCAGAGTGCGTGGCGCGCGCGCCCATATCCGATCCCACGTGGGCACCGTGGCCATGGCGATCGCATTGCCCTCGCGCTGCGCTCGATATCCCCAGCCGTCGAGGACCAGGAGCACGACGGGCGCGGATCGCGGAGCTGCTGCCATTGACGAGGTGCGCGGAGATGGGGACTTGCGCGCGGACGCGCCGAAGGGAGCATTTCAGGTCGGAAATCTATTCAGCCGCGCATGTGCCGACCACGGCCTCGCCCCACGAGCAGCGCCCGAATGCCGGGCATCGACCGCGGGGAGCACGACCTCACACCGCAGATGACCACTCCACCACCACCGACGGACGAATGGGATCCCGGTCGCCGCAAGGACGCCGAGCGGATGCGTACCGACCGCCGGCGCATCGGCTGGACCGCGTTTCGGCATAGCTACCCTGGGCTCATCGTCACGATGGCGATCGCCGTGGCGATCTTCCTCGCCGCCGATGCATGGCTCCTGTTGCGGCAGCGCCGCTATCATCGCGAGACCGCCGACCTGCGCGCATCGATGACCGACGTGGAGCGCAAGCGCAGCGATGCGCTGCTCGCGCAGGAGGAAAATCGGCTGAAGGTGATGGTGGCACTGTTCAAGCGGCAGGCGAAGGTCGATGCGACGCTGCATCTCAGCGTCTCGCTCGACAGCGGCGTCATGTATCTCGAGCGCGACGGAGCGCTGCTGCGCGAGATGCCGATCACCGTGGGGCCCGAGCGCCGCGTCGGCACGTCACCGGATACTCTGCACATCGCGTCGCCGCGAGGAAAGCGGACAGTGGAGCGGATCCTGTCGGAGGACGATGCCTGGCAGGCGCCACGATGGGTCTATCAGGATCGCGGCATCGCCCCGGTGGAGTCGGGGCTCAAGGGCGCCCTCGGACCGGCGGCCATCACGCTCGACGGCGGCACGGTGATCTACTCGTTGCCGAGCGTCGGCCCGCTGAACGATTCGACGTACGTCATGCCGGGTGCCATTCGGGTACGCGCGTCCGATCTCAAGGCCATCGCACCTAATCTGCGGCCTGGGGTAGCAGTGTACTTCTACTGACGTCCCGCTCGCGGGGCACCGGAGGCAGACTTGGGCGTAGTGAGATTCTTTCGAAGCGGCGGCATGCTGGCATGGGGACTCCTCGGGTCCGTGCTCCTGCTCATGGTGGCGAGCACGGCGCTGTTCGCGCGCACGGCGCTCGTGCGCCACGAGCGCGACGTGAACCGCATGGTCTTCAACGACAACCTCCAGTTGCTCGACGAAGTGCGGAAGAGCAGCGGAGCGCTCGACGACAGCCTGGCGAAGGCCTCGTCGGGCGCGAGTGGCGGCGTGCCGACGACGAAGGCGTACCTCGTCGTCAGCATCGAGGACCACCGCGTCTGGTACAAGCTCGGCGACAGCGTCCTGTTCACCACCGAAGTCGCCACCGGCAGCGGCAAGGTGCTCGAGGGCGGAAGCGGCGGTTCGCAGTGGAAGTTCGAGACGCCCCGTGGCCGCCTCGTCGTGCAAGCCAAGGAAACGGATCCGTCGTGGATTCCGCCCGACTGGCATTTCGTGGAGCAGGCGCGCAAGCGGGGGCTGGGCATCGTGCGCCTCAACCGCGGGCAGACCCTCGCCGCAGGCGACGGTTCCGTGATCACGGTGGCCGGCGCCGACATCGTGCGGCGATATCCGGACGGCCGCGTCGAGCCGGTGGGCGAGGGCAAGGAAGGGCGGGAAATCGTGGCAGGAGGCAATCTTCTGATCCCGCCATTCGGCACGAATCAGCGTAAGTACAAGGGCGTGCTGGGCACGCACCGACTCGTCCTCGGCGACGGCTACGCGCTGCATGGCACCGACAAGCCGGAAACGATTGGCCGATCGGTCAGCCACGGCTGCATCCGATTGCGCAATGCCGACATCGAAACGCTGTACAACATGGTCGAAGTCGGCACCCCCATTTACATCTACTAGTACTACTAGGTCAAGTTTATGATGTGTCCTTCCACTTTCGCTGACGGGTTGGACACCACGGTCCGAGACGAATTATTGCTGCGGTTGGAAGTGTGGTTGAGATCGGAGTCATTAGGCACAGACAAACCGTGACGCTACCGCTCCCGCAGACGACAGATACCTGTCGCATTCAGCTCTCCCTCTTCTCCGTGGGGGTGACCTACGACTCCACCTATTGTGACAACCCATTCAGCGGTGCGCGGGCGCACGCCACTCCGCTCATGGACAAGTGAGGGTGGCTGATCACGGCTCAGTCCTATTTCGGATGGGGTGGCACGGACGGCTGGTATGGGATCAGGGACATCGCGGTCAACTACCTGGTCGTTCAGACCGTTTACCGTAACGTCGAGGGTGAGAATTCTCCTGATGAAGAGCGGCCCAACTCGTCCTCGACGCTCCCTCTCCTTGGGTTGAGCCCTCGCTTTGGCGCATGTAGCGACTGCGGAGTTTGAAGAGACGGCCGCAGCGCTGGCCCGGCGGGATGCTCGTCGGCGGCGGACGCTTCGCGAAGCAGCCAGCGACGAGCGCGAACCCGGCATCGATGCGCAGCGAGGCGCCGACTCGTGGCTTCTCCAGAATCAGCTCTCCCCTCTGAGGAAGTGAGCGCCCGCGCTGGAGAGAAGCGGATTCATCCAGTGCGTTCGTTGCTGCGAATGCCAATTCATGACGAGATTGAGGAATGAGTGTGAGTACTTGGTAGTACGGTTAGCTCCCCGAACACCCGCAGCGCGTTGTCCTCAAGCCTCGCGTCGTCGACTATGAGAATTCTCTCATGCTTTCTGGAAAAGAATCGTTACTCCCGACACCGGTACCGGATGACTTGGTGGCATGAAGGGCTGCTCGCGATCATAACGCTCGCGCGTCGGAAGCGGTTGCCAATGGCATGGCGTGGCTGTCCGTCGGGGTATCTCGACCGAGGCAACGATTCATTCAAGGTGATACGTGGCAACAAATCGGTGGTGGCTAGCACTGCTTATCGTGGTTGTGGTCGCGTGGGCCTGTTTCGACGCTTCAGCGCCGACGAATCCGGGCATCTCACCAGGAGGGCCGTCGCGCGTTATGACGCCGCCTCCTGAGGAGTGCGTAGAGCACTCAGAGATGAGCGGATGCGCCCCGTATTCCTTCGACGTGAATACGAGTGCGTGCCCGTACCCTTGTCAGACGTACGCACTGGGGGGCTCGCAGAGGGACTCGGTTCGAACCGCGATGACGAGAGTCCGGAGTGACCCTGAATGCGCCAATCTCGCCAGCTACGTGACCTACCAGCTGAACAGCAGCAAGATTCGGTGGTATTCAGGTAACACAGGCAGGACGTACGGAACTGCTGGCGATATCCACATGTTCACGGACGGCACCGGCCCGGATTATTCGGCAACGATTCACTTCTCGTCGTGGAATTTTGGTCGAAGGGGAGAGCTGACCCTTACGCTACTCCACGAAGCCGCACACGGGTACTACAGAACTCTTGACGAGAACCGAGCCGAATCTCTGGCGCAGCAGTGCTACGATCCGTCCGCGACGTAAGTAGGGGTCCGGCGAGCTTCCGTTCCGCACAGGGGTGCTTACTCTTCGCCGGCGTGTTGCCGCAAAGGAGTGACGTGATGATTGTATCGCGAGCGATCATGGTGTTTGGAGCAATGCTCTGCGCGTCGGCGTCCAACGCGCAGAGTCTGTCCGCTGGGGATTCGTGCGCAATCGAAATCGCGGCGGCGAGGTACGCGACCCAGCACTTGTTCACCGGCCGGCCCGGTCGGCGGGCTCTTGATGCCCAGACCCGGGAAGGTGTAGCCCGCGCGCCGGAGCGCCTCGCCGCACTGAGCAAGGCGCTCGGCATCCCCGCCGCTCCGCGCGATTCCGTCATCCGGTGCGATGGAAACGGGCAGTGTCGCTTCCGCAGGTACGACGAGCTGCTGGGGATCAACATCGTGAGCGTCACGGATTCCAGCGCTGATGTCGCTGTGGCGATCGATTCGCCCTCGGGAAGCAAGCGGCTTGGCTGGTCGGTTTACACCCAAGAGCCGATGCTCCGGCTCGTCAAGCGCAACAAGAAGTGGACGTTCCTCCGTGTGCTCGAAATCCGCCTGACCTGATTTGCAGATGCTCGGCCGAGCGTTGGCCGGGCGCGGCAGGCCAGGTGCGGCGCGCGATGGCGGGGCCGGGTGCGGCATGGGGCGTGTCCTCGGAACGGGAGGGCGGCCGGAACTCGACCTCGGGCGTGCCGCCGGCGGCCACGTTGACGTTGGGCAGGCGGCCGCCGCGATAGCCGACGCGGCGCGTCTCGAGGCCGACGGAGCCGGCCGGGACATTGCCGATGATGAAGCGGCCGGCATCGTTCGTCGAGCCGCCCAAGCGGGTGCCGGCGACGAACACCTGCACGGCCGTCAGCGGCCGGCCCGACGGAGAATCGAGGACGAGGCCGGTGATCTGGCCGGCGACTGGCGCCTGCGCGCCTGAGGGAGGGGACAGGGCAGGCATGGCAGCGAGGAGTAGGGCTGCCAGAACGCGAAACGGGTGGGGCATCGGACCTCTACTAGAGGGGATAGGTAAGGCGGGCGGGGCGGCGCACGAGCTTCACTGGCCAATCGGTCAGGATAGCGTCAGGTTCGCGTTGCCTCGCCTGTTCCCAATCGTCTCCTTTCTGTATAGGTTGATCACGGTTGCAGCGACACCCTTCGCTCCCCGCGGAGGTTCCGTGATACGAGGCGCGCCCCCACCGCTGGTCCTCGGGGACGGGTAGAGCCGAGACGATGGCATGAGGCCATCGTCCGTTTCGTTGCCAGGGAGGACAGTCCATTCATGTCGAAGATCATCTCCCGCGGCCGTCGGATCGGCCGTGCCCTGGCTTTTTGCACCGTTGCCGCCGCGTGGTCGCTGCTCGCGGCCCGACGCTCCGACGGATCCGCGCGAACGGCGGAGGCCGCGAACGCCGTCGCCTCCGGCGTCACCGCCGCCCTCACGGCGCCGATCACCGCCCTGCATGACGCGACGACCCGAGCGCACGACGATAGCGAGCGGCTCCTCGCCACGATCGATTCGCTGCGCGGCCGGAGCGGCAAGCTAGTCGCGCGCCAGATGCCGCGCTCGTCGAAGCACCTTTCGTTCTTCACTCGGCTGTTCGGCGACACCGTCGTTCGCGCGCTGGGCGTGCACGACCTCACCGACAGCACCGGCACCACGCGTTTCGCCCTCATCACGATCCGCGACTTCACGGAGAAGCAGGACGGGCGCATCGGCAGCTACCGCATCGGCTTCTGGCCGAATGAGCAGGGCGAAGCGTACGGCGGCGCCTATGCGAATCCGTCCGGCTTCATCGAGGTCACCCCGGAGAACATGAACACCGCGGTGAGCAAGCATTTCCGTCTGAGCGATTTCCTCACGCACGACCAGAAGGGCACCTGGCCCAAGTACCTGGTGCTGCGCGAAGACCTCGTCGACAAGCTCGAGCTCGTGATCGATCAGCTGGAGCGCGAGGGGCACACGGTGCAGCACATGAGCGTCATGAGCGGGTTCCGCACGCCGCAGTACAACGCCACCGGCGGTGAGACGGGCGGCCGCGCCTCGCTGAGCCGGCACATGTACGGCGACGCAGCGGACGTCTTCGTCGACAATGATCGTGATGGCCGCATGGACGACCTGAATCGCGACGGACGGGTGAATCATCGCGACGCGCAGGTCATCCTCGACGCGGCGGAAAAGGTGGAGCGCCGGCATCCCGACGTAACCGGCGGCGTCGGCGTCTACAAGGCAACGTCCGCGCATGGTCCGTTTGCCCACGTCGACGTGCGCGGCTATCGCGCCCGGTGGGGCCTGCTGTGACCGAACCCGTGCCGGTCACGCCGAAGGAGCGGCGCCGCGAGGCGCCCGTCCGCGCGCGTCGGTCGCGACATGGCGTCAGCGCCGTCGCGCTGCTGGCGCTCTCGGCATTCGGCGGGGTGCAGCTCTTCCGCGATTCCAGCGACGTGACCGGCTCGTCGTTCGCCAACCTTTCGGCCGCCATCGCACCGGAGCTCGAGCTGCCGTCCGCCACTCCCACGGCGGATGCGTTCGGCCGCAGTGGCGAGGTGAAGGTGCGATTCAGCCTGCCCGGGGAGCCCATCGAGTTTCCACTCGCCATCGCTGGCAATGCGGATTCGCTCACCTACCAGTGGGTGTCGATCGCCGATTCGGTCGCGATCGGCGAGCCGCGTCCGCTCACTGCCGACCGTCCCGTTGCCCCGACGATTCCCGGGTTCTACCACATCGCCATCGGTCGCGACTCGGCACGCACCATCGTGCACGAGCCCACGCTCGCGGTCATGGTGCCGTTCGATCGCAAGCTGGGCAACTGGCTCAACGGATATCGCATCGGCACCTACCTGTCCGAGCGCATCGGTGGGTCGCGCGGCCGCTCCGAAGTACCGGTGGGCTTCGTGGAAGTCCGGCCGGAGCTGCTCGAGCTGCCGCTCAGCACGCACCTCAAGCTCGCCGACTTCGTGACGCACGACGACCAGAACAACGTGTGGCCGAAGTACGTCGTCCTGAACCCGCGGCTCCTCGACAAGCTCGAGCTCGTGCTCTCCGACCTTGGCGGCGCGTCGCGCCCCGAGCTCGAGATCGACGTGCAATCCGGCTTCCGCTCACCCTCGCACAACGGGCAGGTCCGCCGGGCGGCGCGCGACAGCCGCCACCAGTACGGTGATGCGGCCGACGTCCAGATCGACGCGAACGGCGACGGCAAGATCACGCTGACCGACGAGATCCGTGTCATGCTCGCCGTGGACCGCGTGGAGCGCGCGCATCCCGATCTCGTGGGGGGTCTGGGGATCTACACGTCGCGTCGCTACCGGACGCCCTATCTGCACATCGATGCGCGTGGCAAGCGCTCGAGGTGGACCGGCTGAGTGCACCGCGAGCGGCGAGTCGTAGATTGAGGGGCGGAACGCGAATCGCGTGTCTGCCCTTCGTTGCATGCAGGCCCGGCTTTCCCTCATCCCGTGCGCCCATGAACAGCTATCTGCGCGACAAGCTGCTCCAGAAGCTCGACTCCCTGTCCGACGAGCGAGGCTATCAGGTGCTCGACTACGTCGATTTCCTGGAATCCAGGTACGCCGAGCGAGCAGCGGCCGCGTCGGCGGCGAATCCGCTGACGCGTTTTGCCGACGTCATGGAGGAGAAGCTGCGCGCCGGCAAGGTGAGTGCGACGGCGGTGGCCGAGACCATGGGACTGATGAGCCGCGCGATGGGTGTGCTCAACGGCGCCGCGGCAGCGGGGAAGTCGGTGGCCAACGACTTCATGACGGCGACGTCGCGCGTGGGGGACGCAGCGACCACGGCCGCAAACGCGCCGCCGCCGCGCGGGACCGATGCGCCCGTCACCCCGAGCGGCACGACTGGTGCGACTGGGGCGCCGTCGGGCCGAGGTCCGGGCGCGACGCCCGGCGGCACTCCGCCGGCGGCCGGCAACTAGCCGAGCCGGCTCACACCAGAAAACCGGAGCACGCGAGTGGCAACGACGACGGGCGGCCGAGCGCGCAGCAAGACCACGAGCGCGGGAGCCAGCGGAACTTCGACGCGGGCGCGCGTGGCCGCCGAGTCGCCGCGCACGGGCGCCAAGCGCACGGTGGTGTATTACATGAAACAGCTGCCGGCCTATCTCCGCCTCCTGGGTGGACTGATCACCGACAGCCGCGTGAGCGGGCTCGACAAGCTTCTTGTGGCAGGAGCGATGGCCTATATCGCCCTGCCGATGGATTTCATTCCCGACTTCATCCCGTTCATCGGGGAGGTCGACGACATCTTCGTCCTCGTCATGGCGCTGCAGCGACTCGTCGCCAACGCGGGACGGAACGTCGTCATCGCGCACTGGAATGGATCGCTCGAGGATCTGGCCGACCTGAACCTCAAGGAAGCGCTGGCCGCGGCGGCGTTCTTCCTCCCGCGAAGCATCCGTCGGCGGCTCAAGGTGATCGGGCGCGGGTAGCCGCCGACTGGCGCCACCGTTCGGGCTCGTCTACGTTTCGCCATGGCGACCACAATTCGTTCCGATTCCACCGGCCGGCCCGCTGCTCCGCTTCATGCGGAGAGCGGGCCGTCGCGCAATGGGGCCTCGCGCGTCCGCGACGAGGTCGCGCTCACCTTCGACGACGTCCTGCTGTCGCCTCGCCACTCGGTGACGCACCCGAAGGACGTGTCCACCCGGTCGCTGTTCTCGCGCAAGATCGAGCTCAACGTGCCGCTCGTCTCGGCAGCAATGGACACCGTCACCGAAGCGGAGATGGCGATCGCGATGGCGCGGTCGGGGGGCATCGGCGTGCTGCACAAGAACATGTCCATCGACCGGCAGGCGATGCAGGTGGACATCGTCAAGCGCAGCGAGAGCGGGATGATTCTCAATCCGTACACGCTCCCGGAATCCGCGTCGCTCCGCGAGGCGAGCAACCTGATGGCCCGCTTCAAGGTCAGCGGTGTGCCGATCGTGGATCTGGACGGGCGGCTCGTGGGCATCATCACGAACCGCGATCTCCAGTTCGAGCGCAGCCTCGACCGGCCAGTGGCCGAGGCGATGACGAAGGATCGGCTCGTCACGGCGCCCGAGGGGACCACGCTCGACGAGGCGGAACGGATCCTCGCCAAGCATCGCGTGGAGAAGCTGCCGGTCGTCGATGACGAGCGGCGGCTGAAGGGGCTGATCACCGTGAAGGACATCCACAAGCGGCGTCAGTATCCAACGGCGAACAAGGACTCGCATGGCCGGCTGCGCGTGGCCGCGGCCATCGGGGCGGCGGGGGACTACCTCACGCGCGCGCGGGCGTTGATCGACGCCGGCGTGGACGCGCTCATCATCGACACGGCGCATGGGCATGCCGATGGCGTGCTGGAGGCGACGAGTCGTGTGCGCGATGCATTCCCCGACACGCAGCTCGTGGTGGGCAATGTCGCGACGCGGGACGGCGCGCGCGCGCTCGTGGAGCGTGGGGTGGACGCGGTGAAGGTGGGTGTCGGGCCAGGCTCGATCTGCACGACGCGCGTGGTCACGGGTGTCGGTGTGCCGCAGCTCACCGCCGTGTTCGACGCGGTGGAGGGTGCAGGCGACGTGCCGGTCATCGCCGACGGGGGCATCAAGTATTCGGGTGACGCGGTGAAGGCCCTCGCCGCCGGCGCATGTTGCGTGATGATGGGCAGCATGCTCGCCGGCACCGAGGAGAGCCCGGGCGAGACCTTCCTGCTGGAGGGGCGCCGGTTCAAGATGGTGCGCGGCATGGGATCGTTGAGCGCCATGCAGGACGGCAGCGCCGACCGGTATTTCCAGGACGGCGAGCTGTCGCCGAAGAAGCTGGTGCCCGAGGGCATCGAGGGACGCGTGCCGTATCGCGGCCCCGTGGCCGACGTGCTGTACCAGATGGTGGGCGGACTGCGCAGCGGAATGGGCTACGTCGGCTGCGGCACGATCGAGGAGTTGCGCATCCGCACGCATTTCGTGCGCATCACCGCGGCGGGCCTGCGCGAGTCGCATCCGCACGACGTGACGATCACGCGCGAGGCGCCGAACTACAGCCTGTAGCGCGCGCATTCTGTCTTGACAACGTGTTTCCCGGCAACGAAGTTGTCGCGTCCGATTTCTGTATACAATCGCAGCTACTTCCTGCTCACCGACGGCGGAGACTCCCACGATGGGTTTGTGGTCCAGAAAGAGTATTGCGGTGCTCCAGCGCGAGGCCGCGGACGAGGGTGACCAGGGACTGCGTCGCACACTGACGGCGACCAACCTCACGTTGCTCGGCATCGGCGCGATCATCGGCGCCGGCATCTTCGTCCTCACCGGCAACGCCGCCGCACAGTATGCCGGCCCCGGCGTCGTGCTTTCCATGGTGGCAGCAGGCATCGCGTGCGGCTTCGCGGGTCTCTGCTACGCCGAATTCGCCAGCATGATCCCCATCGCCGGCTCGGCCTACACCTACGGCTATGCCACGCTGGGCGAGTTCGTGGCCTGGATCATCGGCTGGGATCTCATGCTCGAGTATCTCTTCGGCGCCGCGACGGTAGCCGTGGGATGGTCGGGCAACTTCGTGCCGTTCCTCAAGGAGTTCGGCATCACCTTTCCGGCGGCGTACGCCAATGCGCCGTTCGCCGTGGACGCGGCCAACAACTTCTCGAGCACCGGCGCGGTGCTGAACATTCCGGCCATGGTGCTCATCGGCCTGATGACCTGGATCCTCGTCATCGGCATCAAGGAGTCGGCGCGGTTCAACAACGTCATCGTGTTCGTGAAGATGGCGATCATCTTTCTGGTGATCGGTTTCGGCTTCATGTACGTGAACACGGCCAACTGGCATCCGTTCATCCCCGAGAACACGGGGCGCTTCGGTGAGTTCGGATGGAGCGGCGTGTTGCGCGGCGCCGGCGTCATCTTCTTCGCCTACATCGGCTTCGACGCCGTGAGCACCGCGGCGCAGGAAGCGAAGAATCCGCAGAAGGACATGCCCATCGGCATCCTGGGCTCGCTGTTCATCTGCACCATCCTCTACATCCTCATGGCGCTCGTCATGACGGGGATGGTCCACTACTCCAAGCTCAACGATCCCGCACCGATCCTCGTCGCCGTCGCCGCGGCGGGGCCGTCGCTCGCCTGGCTACGCTATGCGGTGGAGGTGGGTTCGCTCGCCGGACTCGCGTCGGTGGTGCTGGTGATGCTGATGGGCCAGCCGCGCGTGTTCTACTCCATGTCGCGCGACGGTCTGCTCCCGCCGGTCTTCAGCAAGGTGCATCCCAGGTACAAGACGCCGTACATCACGACCATCCTCACGGGATCGGTCGCCGCCGTCGTCGCCGGACTGCTTCCCATTGGTCTCCTCGGGCAGCTGGTCAGCATCGGGACCCTGCTGGCCTTCGCGATCGTGTGCGCCGGCGTGTGGATCCTGCGCGTCCGCTCGCCCGAGATTCCCCGCGCCTTCAAGACGCCGCTCGTTCCGCTCGTGCCGATCCTTGGCATCCTGAGCACGATCGGACTCATGGCCGGTCTGCCGAAGGACACCTGGATCCGCCTCATGATCTGGCTCGCCATCGGCTTCGTGATCTACTTCGTCTACAGCAAGAAGCACTCGCACATCGGCCGCGGCGAAACCCAGCATCACATGGGCGACTGACCTCGACCACCACTAGATTCGAGAGCGGCGTCCTTCGGGACGCCGCTTCTCGCATCCCCCAGCCCCGCGGTCGTGTCCATCGATCTCCTCACTGTTCCGCCGGCGCGCCGAGCCGCCATCGATGCGATCGCGCCGCATCTGGCCAGCGGCCGGCGCGTCGCCATCAGCACACATCTCAATGCCGACGGCGACGGATGCGGATCGGAGACGGCGCTCGCGCGCATGCTCGCCGCGCATGGGCTGGTGCCCCGCATCGTCAACCCGACCCCCTGGCCGGAGATGTTCGACTTCCTCCTCGGCGACGACGTGAACGACCAGACGTCGCGCGGGTCGAAGGCGCTGCGCGACATCGACCTCCTCATCGTCCTCGACATCAGTGACGTGAAGCGTCTCGGTGTGCTCACGGAGTCGGTGCGGGCGCTCACGGTGCCGAAGCTCGTGATCGATCACCACATCGATTCGGATGAACCGGCCGGATCGTTCGTGGTGTCGGATACGTCCGCCTGCGCCACCGCGGAGCTGGTGTACGACGTCGCCGTCGTGATGGGATGGACGATCACCCCGGACATCGCGCGGTCGCTCTACACGGGCATGCTCACCGATACGGGCGGCTTCCGCTTCAGCAACACGAGCCCGCGCTGTCTCGCTGTCGCGGCGCAACTGCTCGCCTGCGGCGTGGATCCCGAGGACATGTACACGCGCATCTACGCCTCCGCGCCGGCGGGGCGCGTGCGGCTGATGGCCGACGTGCTCGCCACGCTGCAGGTGGATGAAGCGGTGGGGCTCTCCTGGCTCTCCATGGCGCCCGACGCGCTGGAGAAGCACACGGTACGTGCGGAGGATCTCGATGGCATCGTGGAGCACGCGCGGTCCATCGCGGGCACGCGCATGGCGCTCTTCTTCCGCGACCTCGGCCACGCCAAGGTGAAGGTCTCGTTCCGCAGCACCGGCGCGACCGACGTCAACGCCTTCGCCCGGCAGTTCGGCGGGGGCGGTCACGCGAAGGCCGCGGGCGCTCTGCTGGCGGGAACGCTGTCCGAGGTACGCGACCAGGTCGTGGACGCCGCGCGCAGGCTGCTGCGCTCCACCACCTAGTGCACTGTGACCGAAGGTTTGATAGCAACAACGAGAGCATGACCGCAGAGGCCGCAGAGAAGCGCGGAGGACAGCCGGTGACCGCAGATTCCTTGGGCACGTGTGCCCGGCTCCGCTCGTTTCACCACGCAGCGGCGGATGTCAAACCTCTGCGCACCTCTGCGCACTCCGCGGTGAAAAAAACAACGCTCGTGCTGGCATGATTTCGGTGACTGGCCACCAGTCCACTGCTCGCCGTACGCCGTACGACGCGTGGGGTTCGCCGTACGCCGCTCGCCGTACGCCTGTACAGCACCGCACTAACTTCATCTCATGACCACGACCCTGCAGGAGCGACTCGCGAAAGCGCTCGGCCAGATCCGGAATGCCCGCACGGGCGCTGGCGTGTACGAGAGCCAGCAGTTGCGCGACATCGCCACGACGGTCGACGGCAAGGTCCGCGCGACGCTCCAGCTCGACGCGAGCGACGATCCGACCCTCGCCCGCGAAGTGCGCCGCGCGATCGAGAACGTTTCGGGTGTCACCGACATCCAGCTCGACGTCCGCGGCGCGTCGTCGCCCTCACCCGCTTCGCGTGGCCGAAGCCTGCCCGTGATGGATCAGGCGCCCGCTGCCCCCGCGAGGCCGGCTGCGCCGACACCCAAGCGCTTCACCAATCTCGGCAAGGTCATCGCCATTTCGTCGGGCAAGGGTGGCGTGGGCAAGTCCACCGTTGCCGTGAACGTTGCCGTCGCGCTGGCGAAGGGCGGAGCGCGCGTCGGCTTGATGGACGCCGACATCTATGGACCGAACATCCCGCGCATGATGGGAGTGTTCGGCGCGCCGCCGGTGGTGAAGGAGAAGATCATGCCGCTGGAGGCGCACGGCGTGAAGCTGATCTCGCTCGGCATGATGATCGAGCCGGACCAGCCGGCCATCTGGCGCGGGCCGATCGTGATGAAGATCATCAACCAGTTCCTGCAGGACGTCGCGTGGGGCCAGCTCGACTATCTCATCGTCGACATGCCGCCGGGCACGGGGGACGCGCAGCTGTCGCTGGTGCAGGCGACGAATGTGGACGGCGCGGTGATCGTCACGACACCGCAGGCAGTGAGTGTGGGCGACGCCCTGCGCGGCGTGAAGATGTTTCAGCGAGTCGGTGTCCCCGTGCTCGGCATCGTGGAGAACATGAGCTGGCTGGAGTGCCAGCACTGCGGAAAGCCCAGCGCGATCTTCGGATCGGGTGGTGGACAGCGGCTGGCGACGATGGTCGACCTGCCGCTGCTCGGGCAGATTCCGCTGCATCCGCCGGTGATGGAAGGTGGCGACGACGGGCGTCCCATCGTCGTCGCCGACGCCTCGTCCTCGGCGGCGCGCGCGCTCTCCGGCATCGCGGATCGCATCGTCGAGGCGATCGGCGCCGTTCCGGCGGCCTGATTCCGTGACGCCGCGCGGATCGCTGCCGATCGAGTCGCACGAAGGACTCGCCCCGGTTGCGGTCACGAATGAATGGGAGGCGGCGCACCTCGTAGAGGATCCGCTGCCGCGAACGATTGCGCGGGTCGCGCTCCCCGCCGTCGCGTCGTCGCTGCTGATGACGCTGTTCTTCTCGGTAGACACCTTCTGGATCGGCACACGGGTCGGCGCCACGGGGCTGGCCGCCGCCTCGACCGCCGTGTTCTGGATCTGGTTGCTCGTGTCCATCGCCGAGATGGTGAGCGTGGGCCTCACGGCCGTCGCGGCGCGACGGTATGGGGAAGGGCGCGGCGCAGAAGCAGCGCGCATCGCCGGCGATGCGCTCGTGCTGGCGCTCGTGCTGGGCACGGTGTGCGGCATCGCCGGACTCGCCCTCCTGCCGCAGCTGTTCGCGATGATGCACACGCCGCCCGAAGTGTCCGCGCTCGGCATGCGATATCTCGGCACCTACTTCTTCGGTGCGCCGCTCATCTTCGGCTTCTTCGCCGTGGACGCCGCGTTCCGCGCTGCCGGCGACACGCGCACGTCCTTCCTGCTGCTGAGCGCGTCCGTCGCCGTCACGCTCGTGCTCGACCCGCTGCTCATCGTCGGCTGGGGACCAGTGCCGGCGCTCGGCATGTCGGGAGCGGCCATCGCCACCATTGCCACGCGCGGGGTCGCGTTCGGCCTGGGTCTCGCCATCGTCGGCCGGCGCGGCGTGCTCAAATTCGGCCGCCTGGATTGGCGCACGCTCGCCACGATCTCGCGCATCGGCCTGCCCACGGCGGTCACCGGCGTGGTCTTCTCGCTGATCTATGTGCTCGTGACGCGCACGGCCACCCAGTTCGGCACGCCGGCGCTCGCCGCGCTGGGCATCGGGCATCGCGTGGAGAGCTGGCTGTTCATGATCGGCGTCGGCTTCGGCGCGGCGACGGCGGCGATCGTCGGGCAGAATCTCGGGGCAGGCCGCACGGATCGCGCGGAGCGAGCCGGCTGGATTTCCGTCGGTTTCTGCACGGCGTTCGGTGTCATCGCGAGCATCATGGAGCTGGTCGCCCCGGAATGGTTCGCGTCCATCTTCAGCCACGATCCGGCGGTGATCGCCGAGGCGGCGAAGTATCTGCGGATCGCGGCAATCTCGCAGCTCGGCATCTGCGCGGAGATCGTGCTCGAGGGCGCGCTGGGCGGCGCCGGCTACACGATGATGCCGATGGTGGCATCCACCGCGATCACGGCGAGCCGCATTCCCGTCGCTGCCTGGGCGGCGGCGCGATACGGCAGCGCGGGGCTCTGGTGGACCATCGCCATCACCGCCATGGCGCGGGCCGTGGCCATGATGCTCATCTGGCGCTCGGGGCGCTGGAAGAGTAGCTCCGTTGCATGAGGAACGGACGATGAGCCGGATCATCACGATGCTCACCGATTTCGGCACGGCCGACGGCTACGTGGGCGAGATGAAGGGTGTGCTCGCGACCGGCGCCTCGGGCGCATCACTCGTCGACATTGCACACGATCTGGTGCCCCACGACATCGACGGCGCGCGACTCGCGCTCGCGCGCTACTGGCGCAAGTTTCCCCCGGGAACGGTGCATGTCGTCGTGATCGATCCCGGTGTGGGCAGCGGCCGCGCCGCGCTCGCGGTGGAGAGCGAACATCGCTTTCTCGTGGGCCCGGACAACGGCGTGCTGTCTCCCGCGCTGCTGCATGCCGGCATGCGCTGCGTGTCGCTCCCCGTCCCGTCGTCAGCCGCGCCGACCTTTCATGGCCGCGACGTGTTCGCACCGGCAGCGGCAGACCTGGCGCAGGGGATCGCGCTCGACGCGCTCGGCGATCCGTGCAGCGACCCGGTCGTCCGCCGAACACCCGAGGCCACGCGGCGCGCCGATGGCGCCATCGCCGGTGTCGTCATCACGATCGACCGGTTTGGCAATGCAGTCACGAACCTGATGGCACGGCGAGGCGGCGTGCTCGCCGTGGGCGCGCATCGGCTGTCGGTCGCGCGAACCTACGCCGACGTCGAGCCGGGCGCGCTCGTCGCGCTGGTGGGCTCGAGTGGGCTGGTGGAGATTGCCCGGCGTGATGGAAGTGCCGCGGCGCATCTCGCCCTGGCGCGTGGGAGCGAGGTCGTGCTGCTACCGCAGGGATGACGTCCGTCGCACGCCGGCTACGATCGTCGAGCCCGTGTCAGGCCGGCGTGCGCGGAATGTCAGCACCCGTGTGCCGCGTCGACTGCGACATGGACGCGTGTCCTGGTCCCGTCTCCGACACGATGCGCCCCAGGTAAGTCGCCCCCTTTTCAGGACCCACCGCACCCGTGCCGTGATGCAGCTCGGACGCGAACTCGCCACCCGACAGCACGACGAACGTGGTGTAGTACATCCAGGAGAGCAGGACGATGACGCCGCCGATGGTGCCGTACGTCTTGTTGAACGACGCGAAGTTCTGCACGTACGTCCGGAAGAGCAGGGTGGCCACGATCCACAGCAGGGTCGTCACGAGCGATGCGACGACCAGGTGCGACCAGCGCTGCTTCACGTTGGGCAGCAGGCGAAAGATCAGCACGCCGAGGGCCACGAGCAGCGCGAATGCGAGCACGAACTCGAGCACCGTCACCACAGTGACGCCAACCTGACCCAGCCGCATGGACTCGCCGACCCAGCTGGCGAGACGCTCGCCATCGAGGAAGACGGCCGTGGCGAGGAGCACCACCACGCCGGCGATGACGACGCACGCCAGCCGGAGCAGCAGCCGCTTCCAGAGCGGGCGCGTCTCACTGACGTCGTACGCCACGTTCAGCGCATTCATCAACGACCCGAAGATGTTGGAACCGGCCCATGCGGCGAGCAGGGCGCCCAGCGTCATCACCCCGCCGCCGCCGCTCGACGTCACGATCTCGCCGAGCGTGCGCCGCACGAGCGAGAGCGCGTCGGGTGGTAGCGTGGCGGACATCCGCGCGAGCAGCGATTCCATCAGCTCGGTACCGTTGCCCACCACGCCGAGAAGCGGCGTCAGGAACAACAGCAGCGGAAAGAGCGAGAAGAAAAAATAGTACGCCGTCTCGGCGGCGAGCGACGGGATGCGATCTTCGATGATCTCCCGCATCGTCTGCTTCACGAGCGGAGCCACCACATAGCCCTGAATGATCATGAATGCGACCGGTGCCTGGTGAGATCGTTCACCAGGCACCGGGCAAGGCATGGGCCATGAGGGGTCGTGGACGTGCAGCTCACGGCTCATGCCTTCTCCGTGCAGTCGGGAGTTCGCCGGGCCGAGCTGAGAGCTTCAAGCCGTGAGCTGACAGAACTGATCGTTGTCCGGTGCGCGAAGAGAGTGCGCAGTAGCGGGGCGTCATCGTGACGAACTGCGGGCACGCCGTTGCACTGCCGCCGTACTTACTTCTCAGGCTGAGAGCTTGGAGCTGTCCGCTCGGCCGTGGACGTGCAGCACAAGGCTCATTGCCCTCTCTCGCGTGCGGTGCAGCCCGGCGATCAGCGGCTCGCGTGCCGCACGTCGATCTTGCCGAACACCGTCTCGGCGCGCACGCGGAGCTTGTGCGGAGCGCGGTCCCAGTTCTCGGAGTACCAGGCATCGTCGCGCTTCACGAACCCGTCGTGATCGAAGCCCGCGGCGAGCCGCTGGACATCGAGGCGCACACCGACGTCCGACGGAATGCGCAGGATGAGCTTTCCCACGGCGAGGCGCGTCGTGACGTCGAGGTCGCGTGTCCAGGTACCGCCGAACTCGAGATCCACGACGCCCACGCCCCCGCGCACGCGAATCTGATCGGCGTTGGCGTTCGCGAGGTTCAGCGCCAAGAAGTCGGCCGCGCCCACGTCCACCTGTATGTCGCGCATCGCGACCCGGTTGGGGAGCGAGAACGACAGTTGCGCATCGGTCGCGCCGCACTCGAGCCGGAGTGAGCGGAGCGAGAGATCGCCCAGCTCGAGCGTCGACCTGGTGCCGCCGAGCTCGAGCTCGACGTCCAGCGGGACGACGCGCGGGAGTGCCAGCTTCAATTCGCCTGACCCGCCGCGATCCTCTCCGCTGGAGACATGCATGCCCCGTCCGAGCGAGCGGAGCCCGAGCACGGCCAGCTGCTCGGCTGCGTCGAATCGATGCAGCGGCTCCGCACGCGTCTCGTCGTACCGGAGGTGCATGGCGTACAACAGTGGATCGCTGGTGCCCCGCACATCCAGCGTGCCGGCGTCGTACTGCAGGCGCACGCGCTTGGGCAGCGAATCGCGCAGCTGCCGCGAGACGTCGAGCGTGCGCCAGAGCGGACCTTGCTGCGCGATGGCATCGTGCGACGGGATCGCGAGAAGCAACAGCACCAGCGCCCGGGACATGGAGGTCATGCGCGGTCTCCTGCGGTGGCGACGGGGCGTCGTGCAGCGATCACGCCCGTCAGTGGCGTCGGCGTCTGCCACGCCGCGAGCTCGACCGGCCTGGTGCCGGCCGCTACCCTGCGGTGTGTGCCGGCGCGCGAGAGGATGGCTGACCCGAGTCCCAGCGTCATCGCCATCCACGTAGCCGCGAGCGCGACGGCGCGCGCGATCGTGGCGGCCAGCGGCGACCAGGTGAGTGCCGCACCCGTCAGCCAGAGGGCGAAGAAGATGGCGAGACCCACGGCGAGCGACGCGAGTGCACGCGAGCGCACCGTGGTGTCACGGGTGGAGTGCCAGATCGCGCCGCCGATGAGCCGCGCGACGGCCAGGAAGCCCAGCGTGACGAGTCCGGCCACGGCGATACCGTACGCCACGACGGCGAACGGAATCAACAGGATGCCGATGATCGTGAGCGCGAGCGCCACAACGAGAACGACGAGGCCCGGCAGGATGAGGAGCTGCCCGAGGAGCCCGACCCAGAACGCCCGCCCGAACTGTCGCTCGATCGTGGACACCACCTCGTCGAGATTCGAGCCGGCGAACAGGAGGACGCCCACGGCGATGAGCAGCAGCACGCCGAACGTGCCGGCCACGACCCGCATCGCGTCGTACGTGCGCTGCGCCGGGCCTCGGAGGTCGGCGCGGCTCCCCACGAGTGGCGCGATGTCGCGGGGGAGGCCGCTCATGCCCCGGATCTCTCCACCCACCACGCCGTCCGCGATCACGCGCCCGCCCACGGAGAGCGCGTCGCCCGTGACCACGCCGCCGCGCTCGATGGTGACGTTCCCGCCAAGGCTGACGGCAGCGCCCTCGACGCGACCCGCCACGACGACGGGACCGCGTGCGACGACCGATCCCTTCACGGTGGTACCGGCCGCGATGAAGCGCGCGCCCATCGTCACGCTGTCCAGTGCCGGGAGGTCGGTGATCGCCTCGCGAGCGCCGAGCCGCGCGAGATCGCGCGCGACGTCCGTGCGCGCAGCGTCCTGTGCCGCGAGCAGACGGACGACCGGCAGGGACAGCAGTGCGAGCAGCGCGACGAGAATGGCGCGGAGCGCGCGCATCCTACGCGCGCCGCCCGGCCAGCGTGAGCCGCCGAAGTCCCAGCACGGTGCCCACGGCGGTGAGTGCGAATCCGAAGACCAGCAGGGACGCACCCAGCGCTCCCGTGGCGTCGATGGCTGCCAGCGCCGACGGGCCCAGCAACGCGAGCGTGACCTCGCGCACTCCCGAGGCGAAGCCCGCGCTCAACCGGTCGCTGACGATACCCCCCATGAACACCACCGCATCGCCGCGCATCGCCAGCCAGAGCATGGCGAGCGTCAGGCTCGCCGCCGCCGAGGTGCCGGCGACGATGGCCGCGACGCGGGCGGCCGCCGACCGGGGCATCCATCGCGTCACCGTGTCCCGAGCCGCGACATGCGCGGGCACGAACACCGGCACCTGCGCCATGACGCGATCGGCCAGCCGCGAGTCGGGGGCGAGGTGAGGCAGGCCCTCGAGTGCGTCCACCACCACGCGCGCGTCGCACAGGCGCGTCTCGCAGTCGCGGCACTCGAGGATGTGCGCACGCAGGGATGCGACGCCGAATCCGGCCTCGCCATCGACCAGGAGGTCGATCTCGTTAGGGAGCAGATGTCTGTGATTCATGATCTCGTGGCCCAGTACGGCGCTGGCGTGGTCTCGGTTTCAGGATCGGGGGCGGGGCGGCTGGTCATTCCCTGGTGTGCTCCAGCGCACGGCGAAGCTCGTGCCGAGCGCGGTGGATGTATGTCTTGACCGTCCCGAGCGGGAGGTCCAGCGTGGTCGCGATTTCCTCGTAGGAACGGCCCTCGACGTGCCGCAGCATGATGCACGACCGATACTCGGGCCGCAGGGTCGCGATGGCCCGCTCGATGGCCGATCCGAGTTCTCGCGCCTCCATCTCGTCGAGCGCGTTCTCCGTGCCATCCGCGATGTCGAACCGCGAGGCCTCCACGGCGTCGGCGGTCATCGCGTGCGGAGAACCATCGATGCTCACGGTATCGAGCTGGCGCCGGCGCAGGTGATCGATCGCCACGTTGTTGGCGATCTTGAACAGCCACGACGAGAACTTGAAGTCGGCATTGTAGCGATCCAGGTGCGAGAGCACCTTGACGAACGTGTCCTGCGTGAGATCTTCGGCGAGCTCGCGATCCCGCACCATGCGGAAGACCAGCGAGAACACCGGCCGCTCGTACCGCGCGATGAGTTCACGATGCGCCGCGTCGCGACCCTCGAGCGCGAGGGCCACGACATCGGCGTCCGGGAGGTTCGCGAGGTCGAGGGTTCGGAGCACGACGTGGTGACAGGGTCGCCGCGGGCGAGGCGATCGGCGGGAACGCGCGGCAGCGGGAAAGCTATCCGCCGCCACCGGTGCAATCCAGCACACACGCGCCGATGCGCGCCGATGCGCTTGCCCGCACTCCCGCCGCCGGTCAGCTTTCGTCGATGCACGAGACAGAGGTCGAGGCGCGCCGCGCTGACGCGGCGGCGGAAGGCGGAGCGGACAAGCGCGCGTATGTCCGCACCGTGTTCGAGCAGATCGCGCCGCGCTACGACCTGTTGAATCACCTGCTCAGCTTCAACGTCGACCGCTGGTGGCGACGGCGCGCACTGCAGCGGCTGGACTGGCAGCGCGCACCCGAGGGCCGCTACCTCGACGTCTGTGCCGGTACCCTCGACGTCGGCGCGCAACTCGCGCGACAGCCGGGCTTTCGAGGATTCATCGTCGGGGCGGACTTCGCCGTGCCGATGCTCACCGCGGGAACCGGCAAGGCACCGGCCGACGTGCTTGCACCCGTCGCGGCGGACGCGCAGCGACTACCGCTTGCGGATGGGTCGATGGATGGCGCCACCGTCGCCTTCGGGATACGCAACGTCGCGTCGCTCGATGACGCCTTGCGCGAAGTGCACCGCGTGCTCGCCGCGGGATCGACGTTCGTGATCCTCGAATTCACGACACCGCGATGGCGCGTGGTGCGCGTGGCTTACCACGTCTACTTCCATCGCCTGCTTCCGTTCGTTGGCGGCATCATCAGCGGCCACCGGACGGCATACCGATATCTCCCGCAGTCGGTCGCGCATTTTCCCGCCGAGCCCGAGCTGGCCCGGCGCATGGTCGCGGCAGGATTCGTCGACGTGACGTGGACGTCGCTCACGCTCGGCATCGCTGCGATCCATTCGGGACGCAAGGCGTGACGGCGTCCGTCGTGCACATCATCGGGCTCATCTCCGACACGCATGGGCTCGTGCGTCCGGAGGTGCACGATGCACTCGCCGGCGTGTCACTCATCCTGCACGCGGGCGATGTAGGGGACGATGACGTGCTGGACGAGTTGACGCACATCGCCCCGGTACTGGCCGTACGCGGCAATACCGATGCGCCGGGCCAGCCGCGCCTGCCCGACGCGATCGAGCGCACGATCGGAGGCGTGACCATTCACGTGAGCCACGGCCACGAAGTGGGCAGCCCCACCCCGGCCGCGCTGCTCGCTGCCTACGCGGCGCAGGTGATCGTGTACGGCCACACCCACAGGCAGTTGATCACCACGGTGGGCGATCGTACCGTCGTGAACCCCGGCGCGGCGGGAGCGCGACGGTTCAAGCTGCAGCCGAGTGTGGCGCGGATGACGATTGCCGACGGCCGCGCGGACGTGGTGTTGGTGGCCCTGGGCTGACGCACTTCGCAAGCTCGGCGGGAAAGCGCCGGAACCACGACGAGAGCAGCAGCAGCTCATCCACCTCGTGCGATGGCACCTGCGCGGTCTCGTGTTCCGTTGGATTGAACACGTCCGACACCATCTCGAGCAGCCGCGCGCGATCTTCCTCGCTGCGCGGAAGGGCGTACTCCCCGCGCACGCGTCCCCGCCGGATGAGATAGATCCGGTCGTCGCCGTCGTGTCCGGGGACGGTGTAGACGAACGACAGCGTCTCGACGGCGAAGCGGAAGCGGATGAACTGCTCACGCAGCGCCTCCAGGCGCTGGAGCTTGTCCCGCAACACGGCCGCGCGCTCGAAGTCGAGCTGGTCGCTCGCGGACTGTATGTCTCGGCGCAGGACATCCATCGGTCCGTCATCGGCGCCATCGAGAAAGCCACGCACCAGGCTCACTCGCTCGTCGTATTCCCGCGACGTGCAGCCTCCCACACACGGACCGAGACACTTGCGGATCTCGTGGCGGATGCAGCCGGGTGTGCGCGGAAAGATCTGTAACAGCTCGGGCTGATCGGCGAAGTGCATCGGCTGGTCGAGCCGGCAGTCGCGCAATCCGAGGGCGTCGTTGAGCTCGCGTACCGCCTCACCCACGCGCTGCGCCCCATGGAAGGGGCCGTAATAGATCTGCGCGTCGTCCGCGCCGGCGCCGCGCACGACGAGCAGCTTGGGCGCGGCGCCGCGCGTGAGCTTGATGAAGGCGAAGTGCCGTGCGTCACGCTTCATCGCGACGTTCAATCGAGGCCGGTACCGCTTGATGAGCCGCAGCTCCTCGATGAGGGCGGCGAACTCGCTGGGCGCGTACTCCCACTCGACGCTCGTGGCCTCGCGTACGATGCGGGCCCCCTTCTCGTCGGACTCGCACCGGAAGTAGCTCAGCAGGCGCGTGCGCACGCGCTTCGACTTGCCGACGTACACGACTTCGCCATCGGGCGAGAGCCACCGATAGACGCCCGGCCTGTCCTTCGCCGTCGCGCGCACGTGCGCACGCATCGTCGCGACGTGCGCGTCCGATGACTTCGGCGTGAGAAGCTGTGCCCTCAGCTTTGACAGCGCGCGCACAGTACCGTGGTTCGTCCGTCGATCACGTGAGTTTCCACGAGAGTAGCCTGACAGCGAGGGCAGGGAGATCCGCCTCGGCCATACACGGCGAGCGAACGCGCGAAGTCGCCCCGCTCACCCGACGCGTCGAGATAGTCGCGGAACGACGTGCCGCGCGCATCGATGGATTCGGTGAGCACGCTCGTGATCCCCTCGTGGAGACGCGCGACCACGTCGGCGCCAACGGTCCGTGCCGAGCGCGATGGGTCGACCCCTGCGCGCCAGCACGCCTCGTTCGCGTAGATGTTGCCGAGCCCCACGACCACGTGCTGATCCATCAACACCTTCTTCACCGCCTGCCGAGACGCCCGAAGAAGCACCGATAGATGCTCGATGGAAAAGGCGGGGTCAAGAGGCTCCATGCCCAGTCCGCCACTGTACGACGCGAACCGTTCCTCGTTCATCAGCGAGACGGTGCCGAGCCGGCGGATGTCGCGGTAGTGGAGATCGCGCCCATCGTCGAGCGTGAAATGCAGCGTCGAGTAGGCGGCTTCACGCGGCGGAAGCGGACCCCGCGAGAGCAGGAGGGCGCCGGTGAACCGCGGCTGCACCACGAGGCGATCCGTCGTCGTCAGGTCGACCACGACCAGCTTCGCGCGACGCCAGCACCGGCCGATGCTGGCGCCCGTCGCGCGACGAGCGAGGGAGATCGCATCCACTTCTCGCAGGACGTCGGGGCGACGCACCACTACGTCGACGATCGTGCGACCGCGGAT
>JAJAYP010000266.1 GCA_026786185.1 Gemmatimonadaceae bacterium | reverse complement strand
GCGCCGCGGCGGGCCGCGTGGTGAAACTGAAGTAGCCATCAGTGGCACCGACGATCTCGCCCAGCCCGACGCCGTCGCACACGACGTGGATCGCGGCCGTGGCGCGCAACAGGGCGACATCATCCTCCGGCAGCACGTCCACGCGACGGATGAACACGCCGCCCGGCGTCTCGAGCACGCCGCCTTCACTCGAGGACACCACCATGGTGGTGATCTGGTCCTGGAGATCCTGGATGTACGACGGACCCTTCGCGTTCAGGATGACGAGATCGCAGCGCACGCCCTTCATGCGCCAGTACGTGTGCGCGGCGAGAAGCTGGCGTACACTGGGCAGCCCGGTCGTGTCGCGGATGGTCGCGAGCACGATCGGCCAGTCGCCGGAGATGCCGTGCGCCCACAGCGCTGTCTGTCCGCGCTGATTCGCGATGCGCTCCGCCTTCGTGGCTCGTAGCGTCTCGCGCGGATAAATCAGGGCGCCAGCGAGATCCTGATACAGCGCGGCATCGGTGGGCGAGATGTCGAGGTCGCGCAACTCGATCCGCGCCTCGGTGCCCATGAGCGCGAGCGCGCGGCGCGCGGCGCCGGTGTCGCGATAGCGATCCACGGCCTGGAGCGCCTGCTCGCGCGAATCGGCGACGATCGTCGTGAAGGCGATCGTGGCCGAGCGGCCCGGCTCGAGCCGCACGCGGCAGCGGAGCGCGACGATCGGGTCGAGCACCGCGCCGGCACTGCCCGACAACTCTGCACCGTCGTCGAGCGCGGCGGGCGCGTGCGTCGTGCGACCGCGTCCGACGAACCGGGCCCGGTCAGTCTCGCACGAGATGTCGCCGACGCGTTCCGGTCCGGTCGCCAGCACGTGCGCACACCACGGACGCTGCTCCACCGCGGAGCGGGGGCGGCGGCTCGCCAACACGGCGCCGAGCTGCGGCAGCCACTCCGTCTCCACGAACAGGTTCTGGAAGGCGGGATGGGCGCGATCTGATCCGGCGTCGGTGAGCACGACCTCGCCGTAGCTCGTGATCTCCACCTCGCGCGAGGCACGGGACTGATTGCACACCGTGACGCGACGGATCTCGGCGCGCTCGCGCGGCACGACCGTGATCTCGGTGCGCGTCTCGATCGCGCCGTCGATGCGCGTGTACACCGCGCGATCGGTCGCGAACGAGACGTGGTAGGACGAGGCTGGTGCACGCACGGGCTGGTGCGTGGCCGACCACACGTCTCCGCTCGTGAGGTCACGCACGTAGAGCCAGTGGCCCGTCTCGTCCTTCGTCGCGTCGGCGCGCCATCGGAACACGTCCTTCCCGCCCGCGCGAGAATAGCCACCCCCGGCGTTGGTGAGCAGCAGGCAGTACGCCTGGCCGCCGAGCAGCCCGACGTGCGGCTCGGCCGTGTCGGGATCGCCGAATTCGCGCACCACCGCCCGCGCCCGCGCCGGCCGCTCGTACGCCTCGAACGAATCGTCGCGTTGCGCCGGAAGCGTCGTGTAGCGACGTGGCACCCGTTCGTCGAGCAGCAACGACGAGGCCCGCGCCGCCGGATCACGCATGAAACGGCGCTGCCAGACGCCCTGGCCCCCGTCGAGATGCAGCGCGTTGTCGATCGCGACGAGCGTCATGCCGATGTGATGCGCCATGAACGTGCGCACGAGTGCGAACGCGGCATCCGGATCCGGCCGCGTGTAATCGAGCGCGTCATAGAAGCCGAAGGTGCCCAGGGCGCCGAGCGCTTCCAACGCCGCGAGATTTTCCATCGCGAGATGGGGATCCACGGCCAGGGCGAGTGCGGTGGCGTACGGAGCGACGACGACGTCGGACGCGAGTCCGCGCTTGAGCGCCAAATCGGGCACGCCGAACGCGCGATACTGATAGGTGTCGTGGCGATCGCGCACGTTGTACGCGGACTCCGAATTGCCCCACGGCACGCCGCGCGCCGCCGCGTACCCGATCTGCCGACGCACGGCAGCCTGGTGCGTCTGCTCGAGCAGCGAGAACGGACGCGACGCCATGACGAGCACGGGCATGAGGTACTCGAACATGCTGCCGCTCCACGACACCAGCGCCGTCGCATTGGCGGTCTTCGTGAGTGTGCGGCCCAGATGGAACCAGTGCTCCACCGGCACATCGCCCTTGGCCACGGCCACGAAGCTTGCCAGTCGCGATTCCGACGCGAGCAGATCGTACGCGGACTCGTCCAATCTTCCCGATCGCACGTCGAAGCCGATCGACATGAGGCGGCGCCGAGGGTCGTAGAACAGCGTGAAGTCCATCGCCATCGCCATCTCGCGCGCGCGCTCGCCGATGCGGCGCAGCCGCGGAAGGTCGGCCGCCGACACTCCGGACTCCTCCGTGCACCCCATCGCCAGCGCCATCAGGTGGCCGGCCAGGTTCCCCGAGTCCACTGCGGACACGTACGGCGGATCCAGCACACGGAGGTGCGTGAGGTCGTACCAGTTCATCAGGTGCCCGTGCACCTTCGGCAGCCGCTCCATGGTCGCAAGCACGCGCTCCAGCCGGTCGATCACCTCCGCGGAGGTGATGAGCCCGAGGTCGCCGGCCGACATGGTCGCGAGCAGTTGCAGCCCGATGTTCGTGGGCGATGTGCGCGCGGCGACCAGGGGGGTCGGTGTCTCCTGGATGTTGTCCGGGATGAGCCAGTGCGTGTCCGCCGTCGCGAGCTGCTCGAAATACCGCCAGTGACTCGCCGCATATCGCAGCGCCCGCGCCCGCTCGGCCGCAGTGAGCTCCAGCTCGGTGCGCACGCGTGGTGCGCTGAGCGCACCGGCGATCTCCGGCGCGAGCGTCCAGCACACGCTGAGGGCGCCGAGCAGCAGCCAACCCACCAGCGACGTCCCGCCCTCGAGCGCGCTCGCCCACATGGGGACGAGCAGCACGATGGCCAGGCCCACCGCGGATGCCATGCGCTGCCAGACTGGCCCGCGACCTCCGAGACTCGCCTGCTCCGCTTGCGACGCCGTCTGCCACTCGAGCATGCGCGAGTGCGAGACCGTGACGCGATAGATCGTGCGTGCGATGCCGTCGGCGGCCAGCAGCGCCTGATGCGGCAACATGACGATCGCAATGGCGAACTGCTGCACGCTGCTCGACAGATCGTGCAGGAGTCCGGCATAGTACGGCCACCACGACTTGCCACGCGGCGGACGCACCGCCGCGACGAGCAGTGGCGCGTACCATGGGAAGGCGAACGCGGCGAGCATCGTGAGGCTCCACGACACGCCGGCGTTGGGGAGAACGGTCCATCCCGCCACGAGCCACGCGAGCGCGAGCACCGGCGTGACGCTGCGGCGCATGTTGTCCAGCATCTTCCAGCGCGAGACGGGCGCGAGCGGATTCACCCCCCGGCCGCGCGGTCCGGGAATCTCCGACACCAGCCACGGGAGCAGCTGCCAGTCGCCGCGGATCCAGCGGTGCATCCGCCGTGTCGCTGTCAGGTATCGCGTCGGATAATCGTCGAACACCTCGACGTCCGTCACGAGCGCCGCGCGGGCGAACGAGCCCTCGATCAGGTCGTGGCTGAGGAGCGAGTTCTCGGGAAAGCGACCCGCCGTCGCGCGCTCGAACACGGCGACGTCGTAGATCCCCTTGCCGGTATACGTGCCCTCGGCGAACAGGTCCTGATACACATCGGAGACCGCCGTGGTGTACGGATCGACGCCCGGATGGCCGGCGAAGATCGCGGCATAGCGGGAGCCGTTCGCGCTCGCCAGCGAGACGCTGACGCGCGGCTGGAGAATGCCGTAGCCGCGCGTCACACGTCCGATCTTCTCGTCGAACTCGGCGCGGTTGAGTGGGTGAGCGAGCGTTCCGATCAGCGTGACGCCGGCATCGCGGGGCAGCACGGTGTCGGAATCGAGCGTGATCACGTAGCGCGCCGAGTGCAGCCACGGCAGATCGCCTTCAGCGATGGAAAACGCGTCGCCGCCGCCGCCGAGCACGAAGGCGTTGAAGTCGGCCAGCTTGCCGCGCTTTCGCTCCCACCCCATCCACTTCCGGTCCGCCGTGTTGAAGCGCCGGGCGCGATGGAAGACGTAGAACGGAGAGGTCGCGTTCCGTTCGACGTACGACGCATTGAGTGCGCGCACGCGCGACACGGCCGCGCCGACGATCGCGTCATCGCCCGGTACGTCGGGCTGATCGGCGTCGAGGAAGTCACCGAGCAGCGCGAACCGGATCTCGGGATCGTCGTTCGCGAGATACTGCGCCTCGAGATGATCGAGCGCGTCCTCCACGGCGTCGACGCTGCCGAGCAGGATCGGCACGACGACCACGGTGCGATGCGCGGCGGGCACGCGCTGCGTGAAGTCGAGCCGCGGCAGCCGGCCCGGCGGCAGCAGCAGCGTGACGAGCTGATTGACGATCGCCACCGCGACGTCGGTGGCGGGAACGAGCGCGAGACAGAGCGCGAGGACCATCCCCCAGCCGGCCGCGCCATGCAGTGGACGCAGCAGGATGGTGAGCGCGATCGCGGCGAGCAGGCAGATCGCGCCGAGATAGGTGCCGCTCGGCGCACGGTAGGCGAGACGGCGCAGGTGTTCGGAGATCGGTGCGCGGTACTCGATCGCATCTTCGAGCGACGTCTGGCCGGCGTCGATGAGGTGGAAACCCACGTGCGCCTCGAGCGCGGTGGGGCCGGCGCGTGCGGCACCGGCGCTGGCGGCATCGATCGCCGCGGTGGCGACCTCCTGCTCCGACATCCGGCTGCGCTTGGCGAGCCGCTCGACCGCGTGACGATACCGATCGCGCGTACCGAACGTCATCGAGGCGTAGACGCCGGCCGGATCGCGGCGCAGAATCGCTTCGGCGAGACTCGCCTCCTCCACGAAATCGCGCCAGTCGATGTTCCCGATGGCGCGCAGGCTGGCGATGCTGTTCGCCATCACGAGCTGGCTGAGCGCGAGGCGTTGTGTGGAGCGCTGCACCGCCTCTTCCACGCTCATGACGTCTTCGCCGATCCACTGCTCCAGCCAGAGGAGCGGGGTGAAGTCGGCGCGACGACTGCGCATCTGCTGCAGGAATCGGGTGAGGAACGCCGGGGTGAGTTGCCGCGACTGGTCGACGAAGTCGGCGAGCGCGCGCGCCAGCACCTTGGACCCCGCATCGTCGGCCGCGAGCAGGCGTGACACCCAGGCATCGGCCTCGACCGTGTCGCCGGCATCGCGCGATGCGCGCTGGGCCATGTGCCGGATGTTCTCCAGGAAGCCCATGCGCAACATCGCCGGCATGGCCCACAGCTCGCCCATCGAGAGCGGGGTGACGCGCTGGTACTCGCTCACCATCAGTTCGAGCGTCGCCGCATCGAGTCGGCCGTCCGTGTGCGCGATCAGCTCGATGACGATCTCGTAGATGCGCGGATAGCCGGCGAAGGCGCTCGCCGACGCCAGCTTCGGCAGCTCGTTGTAGAAGTTGGTGGGCAGTGTCGCGCGCACCTCGCCGATCTGCGCGGCTACCACGTGGTAGTTGTCGAGCAGCCAGTCGCCGGCTGGACTCACGGCGACACCGGAACTCGTGACGCCGGCGAGATTCTCGTGAATGTCGCGCAACACCCGCTCGGTGGCGTCGAGGCGGACGAGTAGCGATCCCTGTCCCCGGCGCCAGGGACGGCGCGAGCCCTCCGGTGGCGCAGTGCGCTGGCGACGCGCGAGTTGTCGTGCATGTTGGGCCAGCCGGTCAATACCGAACAGCTCGCCGAGGATGGGCTCGGTTGGTTCGGCAGTCCGTGCGGCGGTCCTGAAGAGCGTGGAGCGAATCGTCGTCACTGCACCCGAGATCCCCATGGGGTCTCCGCGATTGTGAGCCCGCGAAGCGTCGCACGACAGGACGTCGTGAGGCGGCAGAAGGCGAACCTCTACAAGATAGTCGGAGAACGGGCGCGACGACGTGTCATGTCACCGCACGGATCACTTCTCGTACTTCCAGTTCCGTCCCTTCCCGTCGGCGATCCACTCGATGGCTTGTGCGATGCGCTTCACTTTCGTGTCGTCCCGCTTCGCGTCGTCGATCCATTCGATGTACTCACGGCGCTGACTGGGAGAGAACTTCTCGACATGTCCGGCCGCTCGCCGGTTCTGGTCGAGCGCGGCAGCCAACGCACCTGGCACCGTGGCCTCGGGCTTCGGCGCCTTCTTCGGCCTCGGCACCGAGATCCCCTCGTCGTTCAGGCGCATCGCCTGGGCTGGGCGGCGCAAACTCCTTCCGCTTCGCGATGGAGGCGTCGATGCGCGGGTCGCGGATACCCATGGACCGCTCCGTTGGACGATTTGGAAGGCGAAGCTGCGGCGAGATCTGCCAACGCGGCAAGTCGAACGAACCGTCCGTCTGGTGCACTGGCTGGCGAACCCACACTGTAGCTCACCCGCCTCGTACTGCCATCGGCTCACGAAGGAGGTCGGGATGGAAGCTCGCCGTATCGAAATGATGTCGCGCATGTGGCGCAACGGACCGACACGCTACAGCGTATGAGGGTCGATATCCCATACGTTCGTCCGCCATCGGAGAGTACCGTGCGCCACACTTCCTGTTCTCGCATTCTGCCCGCACTGATCGCGGCGAGTCTGGTCCTCGCCCCCGCCGTCTTCAATCCGGCCTTTGCCCAAGCCACGGAGAAGAGCGCCGAGCGGCGCACCGATCGCATCGCGTTGGAGGACTATCTCGACTGGGAGGACGTGCAGGACCCGCAGCTCTCGCCTGACGGCCGGCAGGTCGTGTTCACTCGTCGCTGGATCGACAAGCTCGCGGATCGATGGGAGTCGTCGCTCTGGATCATGAATGTCGACGGCTCGCGCGCGCGATTTCTGGCGAATGGATCCAGCCCCCGGTGGTCGCCCGACGGCGCCCGCGTCGCGTACACGCATACGCCAGCCAGCGCTGCCGGAGCGGCGGCGGGCACTGCGCCTGCCGGCGCACCCGCGGCGGCGCCGAAGACGCAGATCTTCACGCGATGGATGGATGCCGAGGGCGCCGTCACCCAGCTCACGCGCCTCGACGAGAGCCCGAGCAACATCGAGTGGTCGCCCGACGGGAAGTGGATCGCCTTCACGATGCTGGTGCCGGCGCGGAACGACTGGAAAATCGACATGCCGACCGCGCCGAAGGGCGCGAAGTGGACGGAAGCGCCTCGCGTGGTGGACCGGCTCAACTATCGCCAGGACCGCGAAGGGTTCGTCGAGGAAGGCAATCGGCATCTGTTCGTCGTGTCGGCGGACAACGGCGGCACGCCGCGCCAGCTCACGAGCGGCGCGTACAACCATGGGGCGCCACGCTGGATGCCGGACGGCCGCTCGCTCGTCTTCAGCGCGCTGCGCGTGGATGATGCCGAGTACCGGTGGCGTGAGTCGGACATCTATCGTGTGGATGTGGCCGGCGGAGCCGTTCGCCAGCTGACCACGCGGAAGGGGCCCGACACGCAGCCAGTGCCGTCGCCGGACGGCAGGTGGATCGCCTACACGGGATACGATTCCACGAGCGACACCTGGGTCGACGCGAAGCTCCACCTGATGAGTGCCGACGGGTCGGCCCATCGCGTCGTCGCACCGTCCTGGGACCGCGCCCCGAGCAACCTCACCTGGGCCAAGGACGGCACCGCGATCTACTTCGATGCGGAGAACGAAGGGTCGCGTAACCTGTATGTCGCGTCGGTGAGCGGGGTGGTGAAGGCGGTGACGAGCGGAAAACAGGTGTTGAGCACGACGTCCATCAATGCGAATGGAATGGCAGTGGGCGTGATGAGCACGGCCACGCGCCCCAACGATGTCGTCGCGGTGAACCTGCGGCAGCCGGGCACGGTTACGTGGCTCACCGCGGTGAACGAAGACGTGCTCACCGGCAAGGCGCTCGCGCAGACGGAGGAGATCTGGTACACGTCGAAGGACGGCACGCGGATCCAGGGCTGGATCGTGAAGCCGCCCGACTACTCGGCCGGCCGCAAGTATCCGCTCATGCTGGAGATCCACGGCGGGCCGCACTCGATGTACAACACCGGGTTCAGCTTCTCGCGGCAGGACCACGCGTCGAACGGGTACGTGACGCTGTACACCAACCCGCGCGGCAGCACCGGATACGGCAGCGCATTCGGCAACGCGATCAAGAACGCGTATCCGGGCAAGGACTACGATGACCTGATGGCGGGCGTGGACACGGTGATCGGCCGCGGGATCGCCGACCCGAAGAACATGTTCGTGTACGGCTGCAGCGGCGGCGGCGTGCTCACGGCGTGGATCGTCGGGCACACGAACCGATTCGCGGCGGCGTCGTCCAACTGCCCGGTGATCAACTGGATGAGCTTCGTGGGGACCACCGACGGCGCGGGTTGGTACTACAACTTCGAGAAGCTCCCGTGGGAGGACCCGAGCGAGCACCTGCGCCGCTCCCCGCTGATGTACGTGGGCAACGTGACGACGCCGACGATGCTGATGACCGGCGTGAACGACCTGCGTACGCCAATGGAGCAGACGGAGCAGTTCTATCGTGCGCTCAAGCTGCGCAAGATCCCCACGGCGATGGTGCGCTTCAATGACGAGTGGCACGGCACGAGCTCGAAGCCGTCCAACTTCCTGCGCACGCAGCTGTACCTGCGGAGCTGGTTCAACCGGTACCGCGACAAGGCGGACAAGGTGGCGGCGCGCTGACGACGGCCGAGGCGGGTGCGGCGTGCGGCGGGGATTCGGACGTGGTGCTTGATTAGGCGACGCGCCATCCCGGTGCACCATCCAACCGTCCCTTTCTCTATTCCCGCCGCACGCCGTACAGCGTACGCCGGAAGTCATACGGCGAGAGGCGTATGGCGCGACGGACGACGTGACGCGGAAGCGGGTGAAGCAGCAGGTATGGCGACACGCGGTTTCCGGCGCGTTCAGTTGAGGGTGTAGTATGTCGTGAAGAAGAGCATGGTGCGGTATGCGACGACGAGCCCGACGAAGGAGGTGAGCAACGCCGTGAGCACGGCGAGACTCTGGATCCGCGTGAGGGCGTAGACCCGAGCCAGTGCGCGCAACAGGTAGATGGGAGTCGCAGCGAAGAGTGCGACGAGCAGCACGATGGTCAGCACGTTCAGCGTCCGCGTGTGCGCCAGCGAGGACAGAGTGCCCAAGGCGCCCCAGCCAGTGACCGCCAGCCAGATGAAGGCGAGGAGGTGCAGCGCGAACACCAGGTGCTCGCCATACCGGTGCGGCACACCCGCGCGTTTCGTCCGTCGCGCGAACAGCGCCCGGAACAGCAGGGCCAGCGCTGGCGCGAAGAGAATGATGAGACTCTTGCGCTGCGACTCGACTCGTCCGTCGAACGCCGCCGTGTACGCGGACATGTCCGTCGCGGCGGACGTGCGTCGTACGAGTGACGCGACGACGACGGGCGAAGGCGGAGCGTCCGCCAGGTAGCTGCGCAGGCTGTAGGTGAACATCGGCACGCGCGGCGCAATGACGAAGAGCAGCACGTTCACCACGAGGAAGAGCTGCAGCGGTCGCAGGTAGCGCGCACGTCGTCCGGCGAGGTGATCGACGGTCAGTGCACCGGGGCGGGCGACGAGCGCCCACAGGGTGCGACCGATCTTGCCGTCGACGCTCGCGAGCTGATCGACGAACTCCGCTGCGTGCGCACGGATCGAATAGTCGGCTGGACCAGGCGCCGGCTGCCCGCAGTCCGCGCAGTAGCGCCGCACGAGCTGCGAGCCGCAGTTGGCGCACGAGCGGTCGTCCGGCGCGAGCGTCGACCCGGACGCTGGTGGCTGATGGATTGGCGTCGCCATGGCACACAGTACGTGAAATCGCCGGCGCTGTCACGAACGCGCCGCACGCCTTACGCGAGAGTCGTACGCAGCCCTCTACCCGACTAGCGCCAGCAAGGCAAACGTCGCGAGCCAGTGCTCGCCCATGTAGTCACCGGACAGGTGCGGGAGGCTTGCGGCGATGTGCAGCTCGGCTGCGTCCACCGCCGCAAGATGCCGCGCATCATCGATCGGCCAGCTGCGCGCCAGCGCGCGCCAGCACCAGGCGCGACTGAAATTGAGTCCGTCGAGATGCGCGATCTTTCCGTCGGTCCGATCGCTCACGATGGCCGGCTCGAACAGCGTACGCGGCTCACGCATCGCGACGCGCGGCAGGAATCCATCCATCCACGCCGCGAACTCCGTCTCGCCCAGCACTCGCCGCATGCACATGGCCTCGATGAGCGCGGACGAGAGGAAATCGTCGCCACCCGGCTCCCATGCCTGGCAGTCGCGGTCGTCCCCATACCAGGCGATCGCCTTGTTGCGCAGCATCTCGCGGAGCGGCTCATCGCGCGAGACCTCGGCATACTCGAGCGCCAGCGTGAGCGCGAAGGCGGTATTGAAGTGCGTGCCCACGCGGACGGGGTAGGGCATCTTGCCGAGATAGTCGTAGAGCCGGGCGACGAACACATCGGCGAGCGGTTGGAGCGCGCGCGCCCACCGCGCCGCGTCGGGCAGCGGATTGCGCGCCAGCTCCGCGGTGAGCATGAGCAGCCACGCCCACCCGTAGGGCCGCTCGAACGTGGTGCGCAACGGGCCCACGAGATAGCTCACTTCGCCCGTGACGCGATTGGGCCGAAGCTGGCGGTCGAACAGCGCGTGCGCTTCGGGGGTGTGCGGCAGGTCGGGATGCAACCGGAGCAGCGCGGCAAGCAGCCAGTACCCGTGCACGCACGAATGCCAGTCGAAGCTCCCGAAAAAGATCGGGTGGAGCGCGCGGGGACCGCGCACGTCGTCCGGACCGCTCGCCACATGCTCCAGCTTGTGCGGATACTCACGCTCCACGTGCGAGAGCGCGAGCCTGGCAAAGCTGCTCGCCAGACCTGGCGTGAGGGTATGGAGTTCCTTCATCGGCGCGTCATTCGACATCAACGATACACGAAGGCGTACATGATCGCCGTGTTCGCGGCGAGCAGGAGGAGCGCGGTCGGGATCTGCGCCTTGATCACGGCATACTCGTCGGGCAGCTCGAGCAGGGCCGCGGGCACGATGTTGTAGTTCGCCGCCATCGGCGTCATGAGCGTGCCGCAGAAGCCCGAGAGCATTCCGACCGCCGCCATGATCGTCACGTCGCCGCCGAAGCGCGTCATGATGAGCGGCAGCCCGATGCCCGCGGTCATGACGGGAAAGGCGGCGAAGGCGTTGCCCATGATCATCGTGAAGAGGGCCATGCCCACCGTGTACGTCACGACCGCCGCGAGCGGGCTCCCCAGCGGCAGCCACCGTTCGGCGAGCGTGGCGACGACCTTGCCGACACCCGCCGTCGCGAACAGCGCACCGAGCGCAGCGAGCATCTGCGGGAGGATGGCGGCCCAGCCCACCGCATCCCACAACCGCCGCGCTTCGTGCAGCGGCGCCAAGAGTGGCGGGCGCAGCATGAGCATGCCGACCACGAGACCCGCGAGCGCGCCGAGCGCGAGCGCAATCTGGGTGACCTGCCTCGGATCGACGAGCGGTGCACCGCCCACCTGCAGCGACTTGAGCACGAACGAGCCAAGCAGTGTGACGGCGGGAATCGTGAGCGCGGGAATGAAGAGCCGGTTGCCCCATCGTGCCGCGCTCGCGTCTCGCTGCGCCACCGACTGGGACTCTCGCGACGTCTGCCCCAGCTTGCCGATGCTCGCCACGAGCACCATCGCGATCACGAGACATCCGCTCGCGAAGTGGGGGAGCGTGGAGCCGGCGAGAAAGGTGACGGCGTACAGCCCCCAGAAGACGGCGTTGTTCCACCGCCGAGGATTCGTCGCGTCGCGTGCGTTCACGAACGCGACACCTCCGGCGAGTGCGCCCATCAGCCAGTAGACATGCTCGAGCCGGATCACGCCGACGCTCCATCCGGGCGCGTCGGCTCGGCCTCCGATGATGCCGATGACATCTCGAGTCGGATGGACCGGTCCAGCAGCACCAGGCGCACGTTGTGGATGAGCCACGCGGCGACGGCCGTCGGGATGGCCCAGAGCGCGAGCCGGCCAGGCTCGACGATGATGCCGTTCTGCTCGAGAAATCCCTTGATCAGCAGGATCGACCCGATCGCGATGAAGATGTCCTCGCCGAAGAACACGGCGACGTTGTCGGCGGCGGCCGCGTGCGCGCGAATGCGAAAGCGTGTCTTGCTCGGTATCGGGCCGAACTCATTCTCGGTCGCGCCTTCGGCCATGGGCGCCACGAGCGGGCGCACCATCTGCGCGTGGCCGCCCAGCGAAATGAGGCCGAGCGCTGCGGTCACCTGCCGGACGGCGAAGTAGATCATGAGCACACGCCCCGCCGTCGCCGCGGGAATGCCGGCGATCACCGTGCGCGCGCGCTCCTTGAGGCCGGCGCGCTCGAGCAGTCCGATCACCGGCAAGACCAGCCACACGATGGCCACGTACCGGCTCTCGGTGAACGCCTTGCCGAACGCGGTCACGACCTCCACCGGTCCCAGCCCGCTGGCGAGCCCGGTGGCCAGGCCGGCCACGGTGACGACCAGCAGCGGGTTGAGTCGCGCGGCGAACCCGGCGACGACGATGAGGATGCCGATCAGGGTGAGCACGTTTCTCCGGGAAGGGGCGCGCGAGTGACCGCAGTCGCGAGCGACGGCAATATCGAATGCGCGGCCGGCACGGGTAAGTGGCGGATAGCGCTGGTGACCGCGTCCCTCCCCGCGAGGTTGAGCCGGATGATCCACCTCCTCCTCGCGCCGAGCGTCTCGCCATGCAACGACCTCTCAGTCCGTTCAAGCTCGCCGTTCGTATCGCGCTGCTCGCCGTGCTCACGCTGTTCCTTGGCGCGATCGGCGCGAGCGCGCAGCTCGTCACACCCAAGACGGTGCCGGTGCTGCAGGACGAGCAGTTCAACATCGTGCCATCGAGCCGACCGGGTCTGGGCAGCGCGTTCATCGCGCTCGAGGACACGATCGCCGACCCGTTCATGAATCCAGCGAAGATGACGCGGGTGCGCGGGGTGAGCGTGGCGGCCGCGCCGTTCATGCACGACATCAGCGGCGCACGCGGCGGTGGCAGTACGCTGCCCGTGGCGCTCCTGATGGGCGGACAGGACTGGTCGGGCGCGGTGCTCGCGGCCTACCAGAATCTCGATCGCGCCGGGCCCACCTTCAACCGTCCCACGAGCGAGCGTACCTCCAGCAACCAGTACGTCGGCGGCACCATCGCTCGACGCGTGGGCGGCATCTCGGTCGGCGCCGGTGCGTCGCACGCCAAGCTCCGGGCGATCGATGGCGTGGATCTGCTCTACGCCGGCAGTGACCGCATCGACCAGCGTGGCGACGTGAGCGAGTACCGGCTCGGCATGCTGAAGGAGTGGGCGCCCGGCCATTCGTTCGAGCTGCTGGGTGTGCACAATCGCACCGACATGACACACGACGTGCATTTCACCAGGTGGGTGTGGAATCCCGTCTCGAAGACGACGACGGTGATCCAGCGCGAGGAGCGCAACCTCGACCAGACGAACATCTGGGGGGTGCATACGAAGTATTACCGTCCCGTGGGAGTCGACGGCTGGCGCGTCGGCGGGCTCGTGACGGCGAACCGGCTCTCGCACCCGAAGATCCCCAACTACGTCATCCAGAACATTCCGCGCGATCCGGGCACGACATACGGATACGACCTCGGCGTCGGCGCGGCGCGCATTGCCGGCCGGTCGAGCTTCTACGCCGATGTCGTGGTGCAACCGATCACGAGCGAGACGTGGGCCGATCTCGCGCGCGATACCGTCACGAGCACCGGCACGCTCATCCCGGCCGGTGCGCGGACGGTGGAGAACGACTTCAACTTCCACAACAGCAAGGCGCGCATCGGTGCGGGCCATGCCTTTCCGGTCACCGCCGACACGAGCAACACCGTCGGTTTCGACGTCGGCCTCGCGGTGTACACCATCGGATACGGTCTCAGGCAAACGAACAACATCACCGGCACGACTCGCCGCCAGAGCGAGCGGTGGGCGGAACTGACCCAGAGCCTCGGCGTCCGGTTCAAGTCGCGCGACATCGAACTGGCGTACGCGTTCCGGCGGACGTGCGGCAACCAGGGATGCGGCGAGGATCAGAACCGCGGCATCATCTTCACCACCGACACGTTCGCGATGGCAGCGGCGGGTGGAATCATCGCGGCACCGTCGGCGCCGCTGTTCCTGCAGAGCGGAACGGAAACGACGCACCGGTTCACGGTGGTGGTGCCGCTTCGGTGACGACGCACGCCACTTGCCAAACGGTGCTGATTCGCGTACGGCGAAAGGCGTACGGCGCGTCGGCTTGGCGAGAGGCGTGCGGGGTGCGGCGGGGGAACCGGAAATGGGATTGGGTTCGGTGAAGGCGTACAACCCAGCCCGGCGCACTCTCCAACCGCCCCTTCCAAATTCCCGCCGCACGCCGCACGCCGTACCCCGCCCGACGCGCCGCACGCCTTTCGCCGCACGGTGGAATTACTACCAGGCGTCCCCAGCGCTCAGTCGCCAGCCCGTAACCGCACCCTGAACACCGATCCCACTCCCACCTCACTCTCCACCGTCAACGATCCATCCATCCCGATCGCGAGGTCGCGGCTGATCGACAGGCCCAGCCCCACGCCCTCGTGCGGACGGTTGAGCGCCCGGTCCACTTGCACGAATGGATCGAAGATCGCGTCGAGCCGCTCATCGGGAATGCCCACGCCGCTGTCGCGCACGAGGATGTGGACGTCGTCACCCGCCCGTTCGCACCGCAGCATGATCGACCCGTCCGCCGGGGTGAACTTGACGGCGTTCGACAGCAGGTTGAGCACGATCTGGATCAGCTTCTCCGCGTCCGCACGAACGGTCGCCGCCGAACCGCACGGCTCGAATCGATACGCGATCCGCTTGCCCTCGAGTTGCGGGGCCACCAGCGCCTCCAGGCCGGCGAGCACGTCGTCGACAGCGACGCTCTCCATCCGGTACTGCACCTGTCCGGCGTCCAGCTTTGCGAAGTTGAGAACGTCGTTGATGAGGGAGAGCAGCATCTGCTGGCTGCGCACGATACGGGCGACCGCCTCCTGCTGCTTCTCGTTCACCGCGCCGTAGATCCCGAGCTGGAGGATGTCGGCATACCCGCCGATCGCATTGAGTGGCGTCCGCAATTCGTGACTCATCACGGCCAGAAAGTCACTCTTCACCCGGTTCGCCTGCTGCGCCGCGTCGCGCGCCTCCTGCGCATCGGCCGAGGTGCGAACCAGCTCTTCGTTGGTGAACTCCAGCTGCTGCGACACCGCCAACGCCTCCTCTACCTGCTGCTCCAGCTCCAGATGCGAGCTTTCGATCTCGTCTGCCATCCTGTTGAACGTCGAGCCCAGCCGCGCGATCTCGTTCCTCGTGTCTTCGCCAGTGGCACGAGGAACCCGTGTGTGGTAGTCGCCTCTCGCGATCGCGTCCGATACCGACGTCAGCGTGACCAGGGGTTGCGTGAGCCGCTGCGCCACCAGCCACGCCGCGACGATTCCCGCGAGCGCCAGCAGGATGCTCACGAGCGCGAGCCGGCGGATCGTGGAGCGCGGCTCGCTCGTCACGGACGAGACGGGAGCCTCGAGGGTGAAGATCCACGGCGTGCCGGCGACGTTCGCCTCGGACGCGATCACGTCACCAACCTCGCGGTTGTTCCCGATGAAGTCGCCCACCACCGAATCCACGCCCGCGAGCGGCGCGATCGGTTGCCCGGCGAAGTTCGACCAGAACTGATCCGTCGAGTTGTGCAGGTGCAGTGTGGCATCGTTGCCGAGCAGCTCGCGAATCATCGCCTCGGCCTGCGGCGTGTTGCCGAAGGCGCGTTGCTGCGCGATGTATCCTACGCGATCACCGTTTTCGAGAATCGGCACCACGGTCCAGAAGACCGAGTGCCCGTCCGACGCGTACACGGCGCCGTACCGGATGCTGTCGCTTCCGGTGCGTCCGGTGGGAATCTCGGTGACGGGAATCCCCGTGAGCGTCCGCAGCTCCGGACGCAGTGCGAGGAGCGAGTCGCCACGGATGTCGGTCCCGACGTGCGCCACGCGCCGGCCGTCGATGGTCCACAGCTCGATCGGCAAGGAGGAGTCGGGTGCGGCACGCAGGCGCTCGAGCGCCTCGGCCGTGCGACGCGCGATCGCCGCATTCGGCGCCGAGCGCTGCGCGGCTTGGGCGGCGCGAAGCGCCGCGCGCACCGCGCTGTCGCTGCCCACCTGCCGGTACGTCGCGGCGCGCAGCCGCATGTTCTGCTCGCTCGACAGCGCGATCTGCCGCGCGATGCGGCCGAGTCGGTCGTGCGTGCCCTCGATGCGCGCTCGCACGAGCGCGTCATACGTCAATGCGAGCGTCGTCGCCACCACTAAGCCCACGATGGCCGCGGTGAGCGCGGGAAGTTTCCGGGTGAGCGACCAGCTCGACCACCGCCACGCCGCGGGCCGTGGAGTCCCTGCGGTGCTGTCGGTTGGCGTGAACGACGAACTGCGCGTGCGGACGCTCACGCGGTCGCGAGGGCGTCGCGGAGTCTCGGCAGCATGCGACCGATCTGCTCCGGTGAGACCGCTCCCACCGAAAGCCGGAACCAGCCCGTGTCATGCGACACGCCGAACGCCTGGAACGGCACGACCGCGACGCCGGCCGCGCGCAGCAGATAGCCACGCACTGCCTCATCGGTGTCGAGCCGCGTGCCATCCGGTGCGACTGTTCCCCCGAGCGCGACGCGGACACTGAGGTAGATCGCACCCTCAGGCGCGATCGCCTCCACGGGCAAGCCGTCCGCTCGCATCGACTCGATCCCCTCGAACAGGAGATCGAGCCGCTCGCGCACGCCACGCACCATCCCTTCGCGATATGCACGCATCGCCGCCGCATCGGCGATGAACGCGGCAACCGCGCCCTGTTCGGCCTTCGGCGCCCACGCGCCGACATGGCCGAGCAGGCCGCTCAGCGGGCCGGCGAGATCGGGAGGCGCGACGATCCAGCCGACACGCACGCCGGTGGCCGCGAGCGCCTTGGAGATGCCGTCCACGTAGATGACATAGGGCGCGACCTCGGGGCACACGCCGATCGGATGCACGTGCTCCGTGTCGCCGAACGTGAGCGTCCAGTACACCTGATCGTACATCAGGTAGAGCGGCCGCTCGTCTCCACCACGTCGTTCGTTCTCCTCGACGACCAGTTCGCAGATGCCACGCAGCGCATCCGCGGTGAACGCGGTGCCGGTGGGGTTCTGCGGGGAGCAGAGCGCAAGCAGCCGCGCGCCGCGCACGACCGGCTCGAGCAGCGCGCGCGTCGGCATGAACCGCTCCGATGCGTCGCACGCGACGGGCACGGGGACGCCCGACACCAGATGGACATAATGATTGTTGTTCCACGACGGCGTCGGATACACCACGCGGTCACCCTCATCCACGAGTGCGCAGTACGTCGCGTAGATGCCGGGCCGCGATCCGGCCGTCACGATCACCGACGCGACTTCGGGTGCGAAGCCGAGCTCACGCTCATACAGCGATCGCACCGCCTGACGCAGCGGGAGCACGCCGTCGCTGGGTGGATAGTTGGTCTCGCCACGCCGGAGTGCCTCCACGATTCCCCGCTCCAGCTCGTCGGGAATGCGGAACTCGGAGGGCGAAAAATCGCCGACGGTGAGGTTGCAGATGTCCCGTCCGTCGGTCGCGAGCGCCCGTACGGCAGCGGCGATCTTCAGGATCTCCGAACCGACGAGCGAGCCCGCGAGGCGGGACGGGCGCGGTGCGGTGCGCTCGGCGCGCGACGCGAGAGCGGTAGTGGCCATGGGTCAAACATACGACAGGCGGAGCCGGTGCGCTCGCTACTGGCGACAGGGACGGCGACGTCGCACTTTCGTCGCATGCAGACCAGGCGCGAGTTCCTCGGCACCCTGGGCATCGGCGCACTGGGCGCCTCGATGCTCGCGTGCGCGAAATCGAATGGGCAGCCCAACATGCCGCCCGCCGTGATGCCGATCGGCATCCAGCTGTACACTCTCCGCTCGTTGCTCGAGCGCGACTTCGATGGCACCCTCGCCCGCGTCGCCGAGATCGGCTACCGCGAACTGGAGTTCGCCGGCTACTACAACCGCACGCCGGCGCAGGTGCGCGAGGTGCTGCAGCGCACCGGGCTCACGACGCCGTCGTCGCACAGCCCGCTCCCCGCGAACGATGACGCCTGGGCGCGCGCCGTGGATGACGCCAAGGCGATCGGGAACGCGTGGATCGTGATCCCCTGGCTCGATCCAACGCAGCGGACGACCCCCGACGTCTGGCCGCGCCTTGCGGACCGGCTGAATGTGCTCGCCACGCGCGCGAAGAGTGCGGGGCTGCGCCTGGCCTATCACAACCACGACTTCGAGCTCGCGTCGAGCGGCAGCGGCACCTTCCTGGACATACTCCTCTCGCGCACCGATCCGCAGCTCGTCGACTTCGAGATGGACGTCTACTGGGTCGTGAAGGCAGGCGCGGACCCGATGTCGTTGCTCTCCCGATATCCGGGCCGGTTTCCCCTGCTGCACATCAAGGACGCCACCGCCGCGCCCGAGCGCCGCATGGTGGATGTCGGCGCGGGCTCGATCGACTTTCGAACGCTGCTCGCCGCCGCGCGCCCGCAGGGGCTCAAGCACATCTACGTCGAGCACGACCAGCCGGCCGATCCGCTCGGATCGGCGCGCGCCAGCTACGGCCACCTCTCCGCGCTCCGCTTCTGATCCATGATCGACACAGAATACGACGTCTGCATCGTCGGGTCGGGCGCGGGCGGAGGCATGGCTGCCTACGCGCTCACGAAGGCGGGCGCAAAGGTCGTGATGCTGGAGGCCGGCGGCGCGTGGTTCGCGTCGAAGAACTCGCAGATGCTCACGCCGGCCTGGGCCTCTCCACGGCGCGGCGCCTCCTCGCGGCTTCGTCCGTTCGGCGAGTTCGACGCGTGTGACGGCGGCTGGGACATCGAAGGCGAGCCGTACACCGTGGCCGCGGGGCAGAAGTTCAACTGGTGGCGCGCCCGCATGCTTGGCGGCCGGACCAACCACTGGGGCCGCATCTCGCTGCGCTTCGGCCCCGACGACTTCAAGGGGAAGAGCAAGGACGGACTCGGCGAGGACTGGCCGATCTCGTACGACGACATCGCCCCGTATTACGATCGCATCGACGACCTGATCGGCGTCTTCGGCAGCCGCGAAGGGCTGCGCAATCATCCGGACGGCAACTTCCAGCCGGCACCCCGGCCACGCTGCTACGAGCTGCTCGTCAAGAAGACGAGCGACAAGCTCGGCATCACCTGCATTCCGTCTCGCCTGTCGATCATCACGAAGGCGATGCCCGGGCGCCAGGCCTGCCACTACTGCGGCCAGTGCAATCGCGGCTGCCAGGTGAAGGCGAACTTCTCCAGCCCGGACGTGCTCATCGCGCCGGCGATGCAGACAGGGAATCTCACGCTCATCACGAACGCCATGGCGCGCGAAGTCACGGTCGGAAAGACGGGACTGGCGACCGGCGTATCGTACATCGACAAGCGCACGAACACCGACAAGCACGTGCGCGCCAGGATCGTCGTGCTCGCCGCCAGCGGCTGCGAATCGGCGCGCCTGATGCTGAACAGCAAGTCGTCGCAGTTTCCGCAGGGGCTGGGCAACTCATCGGGCTGGGTGGGCAAGGGCCTCACCGACACCACGGGCACGGACGTCACCGGATTCATTCCATCACTGGTGGATCATGTGCCGCACAACGAGGACGGCGTTGGCGGCATGCACGTGTACATGCCCTGGTGGCTCGACAACGCGAAGCTCGACTTCCCGCGCGGCTACCACATCGAGGTGTGGGGCGGGCTGGGTGCGCCGGGCTACGGCTTCATGGGCGGGATCCAGAACTATCCGGGCGGCGGTGGCTACGGCCAATCGCTCAAGGACGACTATCGCAAGTACTACGGTGCCACCATCGGGTTCAGCGGCCGCGGTGAGATGATCCCCAACGCTGACTCGTACCTCGACATCGACCCCACCGTCGTGGATCAGTGGGGCATCCCGGCGCCACGATTCCACTGGAAGTGGACGGACGCCGAGTACAACCAGGTGAAGCACATGCAGGAGACCTTCCGTGCGCTCATCGCCGAGATGGGCGGGCAGACGTTCAGCCCGATGCCCGGCAAGGATCAGGGTTACGGTATCTCGAATGGCGGCCAGATCATCCATGAACTCGGGTGCGTGCAGATGGGCGCGAGTCCTTCGAACTCGGTGCTCGACGCGAACTGCCGGGCGCACGATTGTCGCAACCTGTTCGTCGCCGATGGGGGACCGTTCGTCACGCAGGCCGACAAGAATCCGACGTGGACGATTCTTGCGCTGGCGTGGAAGACCGCCGACTACATCGCGCAGCAGCGCAAGCAGGGGTCCCTGTGAGTGACATCTCTCGGCGCGATGCGCTGAAGCTGCTGGGCGCCGTTCCACTCGCGGGCGCGCTGGACTGGTCGGCGCCGAGCCTCGAGCGTGCGACGCGAATGGTGGCGCGCCTGCACGAGGAGGGTGAGCAGGCGGCGTACAAGCCGAAGTTCTTTACCGCACAGGAATGGCGCACGGTGCGCGTCCTCTCCGACATCATCATTCCGAAGGACGCGCGCTCCGGTAGCGCGACCGACGCGAAGGCGCCGGAGTTCGTGGACTTCATGCTGGCCGAGAAGGACACGAGCGAGGGTTCGCGCGTGAGCATGCGCGGAGGCCTCGCCTGGCTCGACAACGAGATGCGCCATCGGTTCCACAAGGATTTTCTCGGCGCGTCGGACGTGCAGCGTCGGGCCGTGCTCGATGACATCGCCTACCCGAATCGGGCGAAGCCCGAGCACATGGCGGGGGCGAACTGGTTCTCCCGGTTCCGCTCGAACATCGGCTCGGCATTCTTCTCCAGCGCCATGGGCTGGCAGGATCTCCGCTACGTGGGCAACGTCTTCAACCCTGGCTGGAACGGGTGCCCGCCCGAGGCAACGAAGAAGCTTGGTGTGAGCTACGAAGAGTACGACGCGTCCCTGGCCCGGAGCCGCAAGGCATGAGCGACAAGAGACTGGGAGTCGGTTTCATAGGAAGCGGCTTCAACGCGAAGTTCCACATGCTCGGCTGGAAAGGCGTGCGCGATGCAGACGTGCTTGGCGTGTGGAGTCCGAACGCGAAGAACGCCGCGAGCGCGGCGCGCTACGCCAACGATCTCGACGTCGGGAATGCGCGCGCATACAAGTCGATCACCGACATGGTGGCGGATCCCGCGATCGATGCGATCTGGCTCACCGGCCCGAATCACGCGCGCATCGAGAACGTGGAGGAGCTGTGCGACGCCGTGGTGAGCGGCAAGGGTGAGCTCAAGGGCATCGCGAGCGAGAAGCCGCTCGCGCGCAACGTCGCCGAAGCGAAGGAGGTGCTGCGGCTCGTGAAGAAGGCGGGCCTCATGCATGGCTACCTCGAGAACCAGGTATTCGCGCCGCAGGTGGACACGGGGCGTGACCTGCTCTGGGCGCGCGGTGCAGCGACGACAGGCCGTCCGTATCTGGCGCGCGCGGCGGAGGAGCACGCCGGCCCGCACATGCCGTGGTTCTGGCAGGGGCCGCTCCAGGGAGGCGGCGTGCTGAGCGACATGATGTGCCACTCGGCGCTCGTCGTGCGGCACCTGCTCACGAAGCCCGGTGCGCCGCTCTCGACCGTGCAGCCCAAGCGGGTCACCGCTCACATCGCGAGTCTCAAGTGGAGCAGGCCACACTACGCGAAGCAGCTCGCGAAGACGCATGGCAAGCAGATCGACTATCGGAAGCGGCCGAGCGAGGATTTCGCGAGCCTGCTGATCGAGTTCGAGACCGACGATGGCCATACGGTGATCGGCGAGGCGTCCACCTCGTGGAGCTTCGTCGGCGCCGGTCTGCGACTCTCGGCCGAACTACTCGGTCCCGAGTATTCGATGCAATGGAACTCGCTCGACGCGGGGCTGAAGCTGTTCTTCAGCCGCGAGGTGAAGGGCAGGACGGGAGAGGATCTCGTGGAGAAGCAGAACGCCGAGATGGGACTGATGCCCGTAGTGGCGAGCGAGGCGGTGGCGTACGGGTATGAAGCCGAGGATCGTCACTTCGTGCGGTGTTTCCTCGGCAAGGAGAAGCCGCGGCTCACGATGGACGATGGGCTGGAGGTGGTGCAGATGCTGATGACCGCATACCGCAGCGCGGAAGAGGGACGTACCCTCGAGTATCCCGCGCGGGGGATCGAGAAGTTCGTGCCCGCCGTCGCGCGTGGGGAATGGAGGCCGCCGAAGCAGGGCAAGTGAACACGGAGTCGCGCGTCGTCGTCGAGGCCTGCGTCGACGCGATCGACGCGGCGCTCGAGGCGGAGCTGGGCGGCGCGAGCCGACTCGAGCTGTGCGGCGAGCTGCTTCAGGGCGGTGTGACGCCGAGCGCAGGGCTGATCGCCGCGGTGTGGGAGCGGATCGACATTCCGTTGTTCGTCCTCGTGCGTCCGCGTACCGGCGACTTCCTGTATTCCGACGACGAGCTCGACGTCATGCGGCGGGATATCGAGCAGGTGAAGGCGCTCGGTGCGGAAGGGATCGCCCTGGGCGCGCTCACGGCGGACGGCGACGTGGATGTGGGGCGACTGGGCCCGCTGGTGGAGCTCGCGCGCCCGATGTTGGTGACCTTTCATCGGGCCTTCGACCTCGTACGCGAGCAGGCATCCGCGCTGGACGCACTGATCGCGCTCGGCATCGATCGAGTGTTGACCTCCGGCGGCGCTCCGACGGCCGCGGCGGGCATCGCCGCGATTGCATCGCTCGTGCAGCGCGCGGGCCATCGGACGATCGTGATGGCCGGGGGATCGATCACCGCGTCGAACGTGGGCGATATCGGCGCGGCGACCGGCGTGCGCGAGGTGCATGTGCGCGGTGCCGCACGCGTGACGAGCGCAATGCGGCACCGGCGCGAGGTCGTGAGCCTTTCGAGGGCGGGCGGGAGCGAGTACGAGCGCTCGGTGACGCGCGCGGAGGAGATGCGGCGCGTCGTGGGGCGGGTGGCGGAGTAGGGGAGGGGATATGGCGGACGCAGTGCGGTGGTC
>JAJAYP010000265.1 GCA_026786185.1 Gemmatimonadaceae bacterium | reverse complement strand
CGCCCGCATTCACCGTCTGGAATGGAAGCGACTCGGCATCGATCCGCCGCTGCACCTGCTGCGGATAAGCGCTGTCCGGCTCGAGCCCCAGTCCTGCCGTGAGCGACGTCCCCAGGAACAACACGGTCTGTCGAACCCCCGCCCCGCTCGATGCAGAGGCCGTCACGGAGTCCGACGCGGAACTTTTCGTCGCCGCTGACGTCTTGCTCGACGCGCGCATACTGTCCCCCGTAGTCACGTCGTCGCCGGCGCCGCATGCCACCAGCAGCACGCTGCCGAGCGCCAGCACACCCGTCCCTCTCACACGTCTCATGCTCGAAGCTCGACAGTTGGGGAAGGAATACCGGAGCGGCGATCACACGCTCGCGGTGCTACGCGACGTCAACTTCACGATCCCCGACGGCGCCTGCGGCGCCGGCGTCGGACCATCGGGCAGCGGCAAGACCACCCTGTTGGGCCTTCTGGCCGGACTCGATGTTCCCTCGAGCGGCAGCGTCTGGCTCGACGGCACCGACCTCGGACAACTCTCGGAAGATAAGAGGGCGCAACTCCGCGGAGCCAAGGTAGGCTTCGTCTTCCAGAGCTTCCAGCTGATTCCCACCCTGACCGCCCTCGAGAACGTGCAGGTGCCACTCGAGCTGCGTGGCGACGACGGCGCACCGGCGCGCGCCCGCGAGCTGCTGGCCAGAGTGGGACTGGGCGACCGCGTCGATCACTTTCCGAACCAGCTGTCGGGTGGCGAGCAGCAGCGTGTGGCCATCGCGCGTGCATTCAGCAACGCGCCGCGCCTCCTGTTCGCCGACGAGCCCACCGGCAATCTCGACAGCGAGACCGGCGAGCGCATTGTCGAGCTGCTGCTCACGCTGAATCGGGAGTCGGGCACGACCATCGTGCTCGTCACGCACGACCTCGCCCTCGCCGGCCGCGCCCAGCGCATCATCCGGCTGGCCGACGGACTCGTCGTCAGCGACGCCGCCACCGAACGGCCTCGGTCCGCCGTCGCCTCGCTGGCCGGCTGACCGTACGATGCGCATCGGTCAACTGCTCTCGCTCGCGTGGAAGGAAAGCCGGACGGCGCGGCGCCGTCTGCTCCTCTACATGTCGTCCATCTCGCTCGGCGTTGCGGCGCTCGTGGCAATTGATTCCTTCGCCAGCAACACGCAGCGCAGCGTGCGCGAGCAGGCGCGCGCGCTCCTCGGCGGCGACATCGCCCTCACGTCGCGCCAGTCGTTCCCCAAGTCGCTCGTCGCCGCTCTCGACTCGCTCAAGTCCGAAGGAGTCGCGCTCACCGAGGTGACGACCTTCACTTCGATGGCGCTGCTGGAACGAACCGGCGGAACGCGGCTCGCCCAGATCCGCGCCGTCACGCCCGGATATCCGTTCTACGGCACGATCCTCACCGAGCCGGCGCACCAGTGGGCGCGACTCCAATCCGGCCGCTACGCGCTCGTCGATCCCTCGCTCCTGCTGGCCGTCAACGGCAAGATCGGCGACACACTGGCCCTCGGATTTGCGCGGTTCATCGTGATCGGCACGCTCACGAGCGTGCCGGGCGACGTTGGCGTGTCCTCGGCCATTGGCCCCCGCATCTACATCCCGGCGCGGTACACGGACGAGACCTCGCTGCTCCTCTTCGGTAGCCGCTCCGACCGCGAAGTGCTGCTGCGACTCACCCCGAAGCTGCCGGCGCACCTCTTCAACTTCCGCTTCAAGGAACGGCTCGAAGCGGCGCAGGTGCGCTCGCGCACCGTCGCCGAAACGGAGTTCAACCTCACGCAGGCCATCGATCAGCTGCGCGATTTCCTGAGCGTGATCGGACTCGTCGCGCTGCTGCTGGGCGGCATCGGCGTGGCCAGCGGGGTCAACGCCTTCGTGATGCGGAAGATCGATACCGTTGCCATCCTGCGGTGCCTCGGCGCGACGAGTCGGCAGGTGCTCGCGATCTACCTCGTGCAGGCCATCGCCATGGGCTTCCTCGGCGCAGCGGTTGGTGCCCTGCTCGGCGTCGGCATCCAGCTCGCACTGCCATCGGTACTCGCCGACTTCCTGCCGCTCGACGTCGGCATCACGCTGGAATCGGCGGCGATCCTCACGGGCATGCTCGTCGGGGTGTGGGTCGCCCTCGTGTTCGCCATGCGCCCGCTCGTCGCGCTCCGCAACGTGTCGCCACTCCAGACGCTCCGGCGAGAGTCGGACGCCGCAGCGCTGCGTGGCGCGCGAGTGGATCCGCTCAACATCCTCGTGTCCGTCACGATGGTGCTCAGCATCGCCGCGCTGGGCGTGGCGCGCGCCGAGTCCGTGCAGCAGGGACTCCTGTTCGCCGCCGGCATCGCGGGCGCCGTCGGCTTCCTCTATCTCACCGCTGCGGCACTGAGCAGCGGCGCTCGACGTCTCGTGCGGCCGCGCTGGCCGTTCGTGCTCCGACAGGGCGTGGCATCGCTCTACCGTCCGGGTAACCAGACCCGCTCCGTGGTACTCGCGCTCGGCTTCGGCGTGTTCCTCATGTCGACCATCTACCAGGTACAGCAGAACCTCCTGCGCACCGTGGACGTGAAGCTCGACGCATCTCGCGCGAACGTGATCTTTTTCGATGTGCAGGACGATCAGGGTGAGCCGCTCGACTCGCTCATCCGCGCCAGTGGGTATGCCGTCGTTCAGCGGACGCCGATGGTGCCCATGAAAGTGTCGTCGGTGAACGGCGTGCCGGCCGCACGGCTGCTCACCGACACCACGAACGGCGGGCGGCGACCCGGCTGGGTGGTACGACGCGAATTTCGATCGACGTATCGTGACTCGCTCGTCGCGTCGGAGAAGCTGACGGGGGGCACATTCCACACTGGGGGCTCGGCAGCACCCGCGATGCCCGAGGTCTCCGTCGACAAGGGAGTCGCGCGCGACCTTCGGCTCTCTCTGGGTGACACGATCGTATGGGATGTGCAGAGCGTGCTCGTTCCGACGCGTGTCACCAGCTTTCGCGAGGTGAACTGGACTCGCTTCGAGCCGAACTTCTTCGTCGTCTTCGAGACGCGCGCGCTCGACAAGGCGCCGAAGCAGTTCGTCGTGCTCGCCGACGTGCGCGGCGACGGCGCCGTCGCGCGGCTGCAGCGCGATGTCGTGACGCGCTTCCCCAATGTCGCGAGCCTCGACCTCACCCTCATTCAGCAGACGGTCGCGAACGTCCTGGGCAAGGTGACATCCGCCATCCGGTTCATGGCCGCACTCAGTCTCGCGCTCGGCATTCCCGTGCTGTTCAGCGCCGTGAGTGCCACGAGACGGGAGCGCCTGCGTGAGGGCGTGCTGCTGAAGGTGCTCGGTGCCACCAGGCGACAAGTCGGCCGGATCATGCTCGCCGAGTATCTGCTGCTCGGCTCACTGGGCAGCCTCGCCGGCGTTGCGCTCAGCGTGGGCGGCGCGTGGGCGCTGATGCACTTCGTCTTCAAGCAGCCATTCGTGCCGGCGCTCGTACCCGCGGCGCTCGTCGCGGTACTCATGATCGGCATCGCCGTGAGCATCGGCATGCTCACGGGGCGGGACGTGTTCCGCGAAACACCGATGGCCGCGCTGCGCGAGGCCTGACCCCGTTCTCTGCAGCGCGCGGTGTGGTGCGAGCGATCACATGGGAGTGGCGCGCTGGGCGCTGACCCCCGCCGCGCATGCCAGGAACAATCCGGTCGTGAATGCGAGGATGAGCCGCTGGACGGCGGGCGTGAGCTTGGGCATGCGATGATGGATTGGAGCCGGGAGGGAGACGGACGGCACGCGGCCGCCCCATCTGGGTTCTCCTCGTGATACCCCGGCCGTCAGGGCCGAGGTCCCGTCAGAAGCTGCCGGTCCTGGTGGTGAGGAGCCAGCGCTCGATGGCCGCGAGCAGGATCGTCTCGTCGACGATCGGTTTCGTGATGTAGTCGTTGAAGCCCGCGGCCAGATACTTCTCACGGTCACCCGACATGGCGTGCGCAGTCAGGGCGATGACGGGTAGCCGTCGCAACGCGGTATCGGCGCGGATGCGCGCAAGGATCTCATTGCCGTCCATTCCCGGGAGCGAGATGTCGAGCAACACGAGGTCGGGGAGCGCGGCGGCAAGTCCCGCCAACGCGTCGACGCCGTTCTCGTATTCGACGAGATCATACTGCCCGTCGAGTATGGCCTGCAGCAGCAGCCGGTTGTCGGCATTGTCCTCGACGACGGCAATCGTGGTCATGGTGTCCCTTCGTCACGGGCGTTGGTGAGCCACTCGCGGACGCGAGCGAACTCCTGCTCCAGCTCATCGATGAGTGCGGGCACGCCGGCGAGCGAACCGTCGCGCATCCGCCGCTCCCCCTCGTCGCACAGGCGATGCATGCGCATGGCGCCGAGCTGTGCGGAGCTCGACTTCAGCGAATGCAGCGCCAACTCGGTGCTGCTGAGGTTCTCCGCGACCATCGCAGCGCGTGCTGCCGTGAGACGCTCGGGCGCGGACACGAGAAAGAGCGCGATCATGTCGCGGAGCAGCTTACCACCGCCGAAGCGCCGCAGGCGTTCGAGTGCGTCGGCATCAGTGGGGGCAGGTCCGGCGTCGACCGAGAGTTGCGGCTCCATCATGAAGCGGAGTTCGCTGAACGCATCGCTGCGGGCATCACGGATCGGTCGGGCATGGCGAGTGACGCGTCATGAGAGAGAGTATCGGCGCGATGTCGGAATCGTGAAGCGGCCTGTCGCCGAAGGCGCCCACACGGGCTACGGTTGATGCATGGCACAGGTACCCGTTCCTCCCGAGGATCCCGAACGGACGCGGCGAGACATTCGCGCCGCGGTCCGGTTCGGCGTCATCGCGGCGACCATCGAGCTGATCGTGCTGCTGTATTTCTTCTTCGGCTGACGCGACGCGTCAGGGCGCAGGCGCCAGTGGGGGTGGCGCGGCAGCGGCCTCCTCGGAATCGTCCATCAGCACGCCGGTTTTTGCGGGATACAGGCAGCGGAATCCCGGCGCGCCACGCGCGATCACCGAATCCCGTGCCGCGCGACAGGCGGCCATCCCTTCGTCCATCGCGGCCTGCATCTCCTGGCGAAGCATCGCCGTCTGCGGCGCGGCGGCGTGCTCGGTGAGAAAGATCCGGTACTCCTCGTACGCCGTGCGCAGTTCCATGCCCGCGCCCTTGAGCGCCATCGTGCGCGCCAATTCCCGCGCGTTCGCCACGTGCATCAGGACCTCTCGCGCATCCTGTTCGGCCGTCTGCGTGCCAGGCGCGCCAGCGGCCGTTCCAGAGTCCGAAATGACGCCCAGATGCATTGCGGCGTGTCGGGAGCCGAGCGGCGAGAGGGTGTCCGCGCCGAGGGGTAGACGGGGTGTGAGCGATTCTGCGCCCGTGGAGGCCTGCGTGTTCTGCTCGTCGACGCGTGAGGACGAGATCGACCCGGCCTGGACGACCGAATCGGACGCGATACGCGGAGGGGTTCCCTGCCCAGCCGCGGACGTCGTCGGCAGGGCGACATCGTACGCCCCGAGAAATTTCTGCAGCGCCAGTGGTGGTCGCGCGAGCACGGCGCCACTGGCGACGACGAGCACGCCGGCGGCGATCATCGGGCCGCGCCATGAGCGGCGAGCGACAGGGACCGGACGGGACGTAAGCGGCCGCGTGGGCACCGTCCCCACGGACAGCGGCGTCATCATCTGCGTGGCCGCGCCGCTGGCTGGCGCCGCGCCGACGGCAGCCCGTACGACGGTCGCAAGCTCGCCGACCGTTCGGAAACGGTCACTCGGTTCCGGCGCGAGGGCGCGGTCGAGGGCCACCTGCAATCGTGCCGGCCACGCGACGTTCGGCCGAACATCCGCGAGCGTGCGCGGACGGGCGGTGAGCCGGTGCACCAGCGACTGCTTGGACGTCAGGGCGGGATGCGGCAGTGCGCCGGTCAGCATGTTGAACAGGACCAGCCCGAGCGAATAGAGATCGGTGCGCCCATCGAGCTGTTCGCCCGCGATCTGCTCGGGACTCATGTATTCCGGCGTGCCCACGGCCATGCCGAGCGACGTCACGTTCTGCACGCTGTCGGACTTCGTCGTCTTGGCGATGCCGAAGTCGACGATCTTCACCCACTCACGTCCATCGTGATGTCGCGTCACGAGGATGTTGTCGGGCTTGAGGTCGCGGTGGACGATGCCCAGGACATGCGCCGCGCTGAGGCCGTCCGCGATCTGGCCGGTCAGCTCGGCGGCTCGGCCAGGCGTGAAGGGCCCTTCGCGGCGCAGCACGCCGGACAGCGTTTCGCCCTCGACGTATTCCATCGCGAGGTAGAGCGTCCCGTCTTCCGTCTCGCCGAAATCGTAGATGGCCGCGACGTTGGGCTGGTTGATGCGGCTCGCGTTGGCCGCCTCGCGGTTGAACCGGCCGATCGCGTCGGCGGTCGGTGCCAGTGAGGGGCTCATCACCTTCACGGCGCTCAGCCGACCCATGCGCACATGCTCGGCCAGATACACGCGTCCCATCCCGCCCTCGCCGATCGTGCGAATCACCTTGTAGCGGTCCGCCAGCACTCGCCCGATCAGCGGATCGGCCGACGGCGCGCACGCCTCCAGACGTGTGTCATCCACAGGGCAGACCTCCACGTCGGGACCATATTCGGCGTGGCACTTCGAGCAGACGTTCGGCACGGCGGCACGCGGGGGCAGGATGGGCGCGGGATGGGTCGTCTAATGACAGCCAAACCACCCTTCCCGTCACGCGCGGACTACCCGCCCGACGAGCCAGCGGCGCGCCTTCTGCCTGAAGCCTTCGGGATGACCCTCCCGCCGGGTAGCCGGGTCTGGTCCACACCCCGAGGTCGGCGATGGCGTTGGAAGTGCTGGCGATGGTCCTTCAGCTGCAAATCCTGGCGGCGGGTGGTTCCGCGGCGGACCCGTCCGAGATGCGGCGTCTTGATTCGCTCGGTCATCTGCGGCGGGCTCGCGACGCCCAGGCGTGGTTCGAGCGCACGCGACGGTCCAACCTGCCCTGGGTGTCGTCGAGCGGTGATTTATGCGAGGTGCGAATCGGGCGATTCTGTTGGTGGTACGACGAGCAGTCACCCGTCCTCCCCCCCGAGTCCCGTATCGTAACCCTGCGCCGCGACGCGCTGATCGCGGGCCTGGATTCGCTGGCGTCCCTCCACCCCGGTGACGACTGGCTGGCCGGACTACGGATCCACTACCGCATCGACGCAGGCCGACGTGACGCGGCCGACAGCGCGGCCGGCACGTGTCGAGCGACCGCGTGGTGGTGTGCCGCCGTACAGGGCTATGCGGCACACGTCCGGGGAGACGCACGGCGCGCCGACTCGTCGTTCGCGGCGGCGCTCTCGCGGATGGACGAGCCGACGCGGTGTCAGTGGACCGACATTCACACGCTGCTCCCGAGCGACACACGCGAACGATACGAGTCCATGTCCTGTACCGCGCGCGAATCGCTCGCGCGCCGCTACTGGCTGCTCTCACGCCCGCGACTGAGCGCACCCGCCAACGAATGGCGGAACGAGTTCTTCGCGCGCCGAGTGCAGGGCTGGATCGCCGCGCGCTCGAAGACGCCACACAACATGTCCTGGGCCGCGGACCAGGAGGAGCTGCTGCTGCGCTACGGCTGGCCGGAGTCGTGGGGTCGCGTCCGACCATCCGGCTCGCTGTCGACCGCGGGCGAGCCGGGCATCGTCGGCCACGATCCGTCGCCGAGCTTCGTCTTCGCGCCCCGCGAGGAGTTGCTCGACTCGCTCTACGTGGCCGGCGATGCCGCGTGGGACCTCCGCTCGCGACTCGGCGAATCGCGATACAAGCCCCGGGCTGTGCGCCGTATCGCCGCACTCTCGATGCAACTCGCCCGGTTTCGCCGAGGTGATACGGTGCTCGTCGTCGCTGCCTACACCTCGAGCGATACTTCCCTCGTGTCGCCCATCGCTCGGCTCGCGGCGTCGATCGACGATTCCGTCACCATCGTTGGTGATGCGCACCGGGCGCAGCAGGGCACGAGCGTCGTTCGGCTCAGCGAATTTCCGCGACTGGCTGGCCTCGAAATCATCGACAGCGTGAGCGGTTCCCTCGCTCGCAGCCGCGTGGCGTACGCGCCGGAGCGTCACGGAGCGCGTTCATCGCTTTCAGATATCCTGTTCTATCGCGTGGGGCCCGAGCCGGCGTCGGAGCTGGATTCGGCGCTCGCGCGCGCAATTCCCGGTGACACGGTCGGACGCGATCGCCCGCTCGGGATGTTCTGGGAGACCTATGGGCTTCCGACCAACGGCGATAGCGTCGACGTCGCGGTCACCGTCGAGCGCATCGACCGGAGCTGGTTCCGGAGCACGCGGCAGGCGCTCGGCATCGCCGATGCCGACAGCCCGCTTCGCATGCGGTGGTCCGCCACGAGGGGTGCCGGCACACGTATCGCGCCGCATGCGGTATCGCTCGATCTGGCGAACCTGCCTACTGGCCGATACCGGGTGACGTTGTCACTCACGCCGACCGAGGGTCCGGCGGCCGTGTCGTCGCGGGAGTTCGAGTTGCGCGCCCCATGAGCCTCGCATGCCTCCTCGCCGGCGCGCCCGCAGAGGGCGGCCGTCTTCGTGCTCGAGGCACTGAAGGATTCAGAGGTGGAACGGCACTCGCGTACATAAGTCCGAATGCTTGTCCGCCACCGCCACCTCCCACTTCTCATCGCCGCCTTCGCGTGGACCGTCACCGCGTGCGACCGCGCGCCGAGTCGGGAGGTGACGCTCGCTGCACTTCGCGCCAACGCGCCTGGACTCGACACGACCATCGTTCACGTGCGGGTCTGGCAGGACGGGCCCCCCTGGTTCGCCTGCTCGGAAGTGATCGCCAAGTTCACGTCACCGGTGGACGCATCGGTGGTTCGCGATGAAGTCGGCAACTGGAAGCCGCTCGTGGTGTCGGGATGGCTGGTGTTGCGGGATTCGGCGGCCGGCGTGGTGAGCGATCCCGGATGGTGCACGGCGAAACTCGCTGGTGCATCGGCAGCTGCGGCAGTCGCGTGGGTGCCGATCGTGGGCGATTCGTTTCCCACCGGCGGTCGCCGCCGAGGCTGGAGGGTTCCCGTGGGTACGCGGAAGCTGGCGGTTGTCGCATCCCCAACGAGTTCGGCACGCGACATCGCAACTGCGGAGTACGTCACCACGATCGCGAGCAACGCAAACGGTGCGGCGATGGGCGCGGACCGCGATAGCATCTTTGGAACCGCGTTCATGCGGCGCGTCGACGGGCGCTGGCTCGTTGAGCGCACTGGGCTTCGCGCGACGCCACGCACTCGAACGCCCTGATCGACCGGACGTCCTGAAAGTCGCGCGCGGAGTACAGCGTCGGATTGTGACGAAGGCTGGCGCATCACGTAAGTGGTGACGTGCCAGCCTTTTCACGATGGGCCTGGGAGGAGTTGAACCTCCGACCTCACGCTTATCAGGCGTGCGCTCTAACCACCTGAGCTACAGGCCCCACAGGTAGAGCGTCGGAAACTACTCAGCCCGAAGAAGAGCGTCAACGCTCGGCGCCACATCGCGTTGCATTCGCGCGACGAGGCGAGCGCAACCCGTTCGACGACCGCGTGGGCGCCGTCTCCGCACTGCTCGCCTCAACTCGCCGAAGCTCGATCGAACGTGAGCGTCATCACGCACTGTATGAAATAGTGACATCCGTCGAATAGTCCCTCACCTCGAAATCGTGGCGACCAAACGGTGCGCTGGACCGTAATCGAGGTCGAAAAACGAACAAATCATGAAGAAACCGTCATAATTACGTACAGTTTCGTTACGGTCAATACACTATTGTATCGTTTCGACCGGTAATACGTCCTATGCATGTACAGCACGCTCGACGCGGTTCCTGCTCCACGACATCCGCGTCTCCGACTTCACACCATCTCCCGCGCCGCCACGTGAATCGCTCCTTCGCGCTGATGCTCCTCCTCGTGATCGCCCCGTCGATCGCTGCCCAGACGTCCACCGCGCCCATCAGCGTGACCGCCAAGGTGCAGTCCGCCGTGACGCTGAGCGGCATGGTCCCCCTGGACTTCGGCGCCGGCATCGTCCCCGGCTCTCCGGCCACGGTCACCGCCGCCAACGGCGGCAAGATCATGGTCTCCTACAACGTGAACACGCAGCTCTCCCTGCCGAACTCGGTGACGCTCACGCGGACCGGCGGCGGCAGCGTGTCGGTCACGCTGAGCTGCGCCCAGGCCTCCACCGGCACGAACCCGTCGCCGACCCCCTTCGCGACGGACTGCGCCACGGGCTACGGCGCGACGCTCGTCGGCAACGCCCGCACTGACTGGGGGCTCTACCTCGGCGGCGCGAGCGCCGGCGCGGCCACGGCAAGCGGGCCCGCGGGCAACTACGCGGGCAACGCCACCGTCACCGCCACCTACACAACCTTCTAGTTGTACCGCGCCCGAGCACGAGCGACGCAGGTGCAGGTCCACGCGCAGCATCCCAACTCTCGCCTCTCCAGGAGCTCTCTCATGAAGCGCCTAATCGTTGGTCTCGTCCTCCTCGCCGCCCCGGCGACCATGCAGGCCCAGACGTGCACGGCCTCGCCCTGTAATGCGACGAACGTGATCACGACCCTCAAGATCAAGTCGTCGGTCGCCTTCTCGGCCGGTTCCAACCTCGACTTCGGCTCCGTGGCCGGTGGCACGACGGCGTCGGTGGACGCGCAGGGCACCACGACCTCGACCGGAACGGCGGGCGCGGTGATCCTGAACGCGAACCAGGCGGTGACGGTGACGGCGAACTTCGCGCAGCTGACCGCGACGGGGTTTCCGAATCTGACGGTGTCGAACCCCTCGTGCGGCTACTCGTCCACCGCGACGACCAGCACCACGAACACGACCCTGTTCATCTGCAGCACGGGCTACGCGAGCCCGGCAACGGGCACGACCGCCCTCCGCGTGTGGCTCGGCGGCGAGGTCGTGACGACGGCCTCCACCCCGGCGGGCAACTACGCCGGCACCGCGACGGTCACCGGCACGTACACCGCCTACTAACCTCCTCGCGTGCGCACGGCGGGGGCAGTCACTGCCCCCGCCGTCGCATTCGGAATCTCGCTGCCGGCACTGTCGCTCCGGAACGTCCTCCGCCCATCGTGCCCTGGCCTGTGGGCGGTGTTCGTTTCGCTCCTCGCGCTGGCCGCCCCGGCGACGGGACAGTCCGTGACGCGGACGCGGACCACCAGTCTCTCGGTGGACGCCCTTCTCTCAGGGGCGGCCGAGCAGGACCTGGAGCTTTCGCGCCTCCAGCCGGAGACGGCCAAGGCGGTGGCCGCCCAGACGGCGCAGAGCTGCACCGACGGCCGCCCGGCCGGCCGCTGGCGCTTTCAGAACATCTCGAGCAATGGACGACAGGCGTGCAAACGTGCAGTACAGCGTGCTTCCCGACAGCCTCGTCGGACCGGGGGGCGCGAAGGCCTCGGCCACCCAACGGAGCACGCCGGTGGTTGGGCGGCACGCACTACCTCGGGGGCACCGTGATCGCGGGGGCCAGCAACGCGGCGCTCGCCGGAAGCTATTCGGGCTGCTTCACCATCACCGCCACCTTCGTCGTCTCCTGATGGCACGGTCCGAACCAACCCGGGGTCCGCGCCGCTGGCTCGCCTCGCTCTCGCTGGCGGGGACCGTCCTCGCCTTCTCGGCGCCCAGCGCCCGCGCGCAGTATACGGTGAGCGGGCTGCAGCCGCTGGCCTTCGGCTACCTCACGCAGGGGCTCACCGAGATCGTCGCCTACACGGACGTCTTCCGGCGCGGCGACGTGACGATCGCCGGCACCGGCATTCCGTGGGTCAAGCTTACCCTGCCCACCTCGCTTTCGGGGCCCAACGGGGCCGCTATCCCCCTCCAGTTCCTCCTCGGAGACGTGGCGGTGGAGGAGAACGGCAGGCCGCCGGCGGCATTTGACCCCGCGGGCTCCACGCGCGTCAATCTCAAGAGGGGAACGGCCCATATCCTCATCGGCGGCCGGGCGCTTCCCGCGGCCAACCAGCCGGCGGGCGCGTATTCCGGCACCATCGTGATCATCGTCTCCCCAACAGCTATCTGACCGCCTTCGAGGCGTCCTCCATGCGCATCTCCGTCCGCACGCTGTTCCTCGCCGCCCTGCTCGCGGCTGCCCCCGTCGCTGCACGCGCCGTCACCGTTAGCCCGAACGCGCTGTTCATTGACAGCCGCACCCGGTCGGGCGTGCTCACGCTCTACAATCCGGGGACGCGGGCCGAGGAGATCGAGATCACCTTCGCCTTCGGCTATCCGCGCTCGGACGCATTCGGCGCCATCACCGTGCCCCTCGCCGACAGCACGCCCGCCGGCGAGCCCTCGGTGCTGGGCTTCGTCCGCGCCTTCCCGCGACGGCTGCGCCTGGAGCCGGGGCAGCGGCAGACGGTGCGCATCCTCATGCAGCCGCCGGCGGGGCTGCCCGAGGGAGAGTACTGGGGCCGCGTGCTCATCCGCTCGCGCGGCGGGCGGCCGCCGGTGGAGCAGCAGCAGGGCGCCATCCGCATGCAGATCGACCTCGAGACGGTGATCGTCGGCGCGGTGAACTACCGCAACGGCGCGATGCGTACCGGCATCGCCGTGGACTCGGCGCGGGCGACGGCCACGGCGCGCGGCGACAGCGTGCGCGTGACGGCCGACCTCACCCGCCGCGGCAACGCGGCCTATCTCGGCCACATGGCCCTCGAGCTGGTCGCCGCCGACGGGCGCGTGCTGAGCACCTCGGAGGAGGACCTCGCCGTGTATCGCTCGCTGCGGAAGGTCGAAACGCTCGCGGTGCCTCCCGGCGTATCGCTGAAGGGGGCCACGGTGCGCTACCGCTTCACCGGGGAGCGCCCCGACATCGACCCTGTCGTGCGGTTGAGCTCCGAGGCGGTCACCGGCGTCATCACACTGGGGCGGTGACCGGTCGGGCGGCCCCCCGCCCCCCGCCCCCCGCCCCCCCCGCGCGCACCCCCCCGCGCATACCCGCCCCCCCCCGCCCCCCCCCCGCCCGGGG
>JAJAYP010000264.1 GCA_026786185.1 Gemmatimonadaceae bacterium | reverse complement strand
GGATGCCGGTGAACTGTTCCGCGACCGAGAACGGCTGCGACATGAACCGCTGCAGTCGACGCGCCCGGCCGACCACCCGCTTGTCCTCCTCCGACAGCTCATCCATGCCCAGGATGGCGATGATGTCCTGCAGCTCCTTGTAGCGCTGCAGAATCTTCTGCACGTCCGTCGCCGTCTTGTAGTGTCGCTCGCCGATGTATTGCGCATCGAGGATGCGACTCGTCGACGTGAGCGGACTCACGGCCGGATAGATGCCGAGTTCCGTAATGGAGCGGTCGAGCACGACCGTGGCGTCCAGATGCGCAAAGGCCGTGGCCGGCGCCGGATCGGTGATGTCGTCCGCGGGCACGTAGATGGCTTGCACCGACGTGATCGACCCGTTTTTGGTGGACGTGATGCGCTCCTGCAGATCGCCCATCTCCGTCGCCAGCGTCGGCTGATATCCCACCGCGCTCGGCATGCGGCCCAACAGCGCCGAGACTTCCGAACCGGCCTGCGTGAACCGGAAGATGTTGTCGATGAACACCAGCACGTCCGCATTCTCCACGTCGCGGAAGTACTCGGCGACGGTGAGCCCGGTGAGCCCGACGCGCAGCCGGGCTCCGGGCGGCTCGTTCATCTGGCCGTAGATCAGCGCGACCTTGTCCAGGATGTTGGCTTCCTTGAACTCGAGATACAGATCGTTCCCTTCGCGCGTGCGCTCGCCCACCCCGCAGAACACCGACTTGCCGCCGTGCTCCTTGGCGATGTTGTTGATCAGCTCCTGGATGATCACCGTCTTGCCGACGCCGGCGCCGCCGAAGAGGCCGATCTTGCCGCCGCGCACGAACGGCGCGACCAGGTCCACCACCTTGATGCCCGTCTCGAAGATCTCCGTCTTCGGCTCGAGATCGACGAAGTCCGGACGCTTGCGATGGATCGGCCAGCGCAGCGCATCCTTCGGAATCTCGGCGCCGTTGTCGATCGGCTCGCCGAGCACGTTGAGGATGCGGCCGAGCGGCGTCGCGCCCACCGGCACCGTGATGGGGCCGCCGGTGTCGACGACCTTCATGCCGCGGACGACCGCGTCGGTGGAGCTCATCGCGACCGCGCGCACCTGATTGCGGCCGATGTGCTGCTGCACCTCCACCGTCACGCGAATCTTCTGGCCCGAGTCGGTCGTCGCGCTGATCTCGAGCGCGTTGTACAGCTCGGGCAGATGCCCCGACTCGAACTCGACGTCGAGCACCGGGCCGATGACCTGGACGACCTTGCCGATCTGTTGGGACGCAATCGCTGTTGCCATGTCTACCCCTGGAGAGCCGCAGCACCGCCGACGATTTCGGCGATTTCCTGCGTGATCTGCGCCTGGCGGGCGCGGTTATAGGTGCGTCGGAGCACGTTGAGAATGTCCCCCGCGTTGTCCGTTGCATTCTTCATCGCGGTGCGGCGCGCCGCCTGCTCGCCGGCCGCCGTCTCCACCAGCGCGCGGTAGACCGCGTTGCGCACGTAGGACGGCAGCAGTTCCGTGAGAATCGCCTCGGCAGTCGGGAACAGCAGGTAGTCGCGCTGTACGCCCGCGTCGCGGGCATCCGCGCCCTCCTTCGTCGCCGGCGGCGTGACCGGGAGCACCTGATCCGTCGCCGGGGGCGTGCTGAGCACCGAATTGAACTTGGAATACGTCACGTACACGCCGTCGAGCTTTCCCGCGACATAGTCCGCCATCAGCGCATCGACGATCTCCGCCGCATTCAGCGCGGTGGGGCGATCCGTGACATCCACGCGCTGGGTCGCCAGCTCGCGGCCGACGTACTTGAAGTAGCCGAGACCCTTCTTGCCGATCACGTGCACATCGACCTGCGCGCCGGCCTTCTCGAGCCTCGTGAGTTGTGCGCGTGCTTCCTTGATCAGGTTCGCGTTGAACGCGCCGGCGAGCCCACGGTTGCTCGTGAGCACCACGAGCGCCACCCGTCGTTGCTCCACCGGCTGCCGAAGCAGGGGAAAGCGCTCCGCCAGCTCGGGCGAATAGAGACTCGAGATCACGTCGGCCAACGCCGTCGCATACGGACGGGCGGCGACGACGCGATCCTGGGCGCGCTTCATCTTGGACGTCGCCACCATTTCCATCGTGCGCGTGATCTTGCGCGTGTTCTCGACGGACTTGATGCGACCCTTGAGCTCGCGTCCCTTAGCCATTGCCCTTCGACGCGGTCTTCTTGTACTCCTCGATCCCGCGGCGCAGGTCGGCCTCGGTCTCCTTGGAAATCGCTTTCTCGCTGCGCACGCGTTCGCCAACTTGCGGGAACTGCGCCGACATGAACGCGTGGAACCCCTTTTCCCAGGCGCGCAGCTCCGGCACCGCAATGTCGTCGATGAAGCCATTCGCCGTGGCGAAGAGGATCATGACCTGCTGCTCCACGGGCATGGGGTCGTACTGTCCCTGCTTGAGAATTTCCACTGTGCGCGCGCCGCGTTCGAGCTGCTTCTTGGTCGTCGCATCGAGGTCGGACGCGAAAGACGCGAAGGCTTCGAGCTCGCGGTACTGCGCGAGATCGAGGCGCAGGCGTCCGGCCACCGACTTCATCGCCTTGATCTGCGCCGAACCGCCGACGCGACTGACCGAGATGCCGACATTCACGGCAGGTCGCACACCCGCGTAGAACAGGTCGGCCTCGAGAAAGATCTGTCCGTCGGTGATCGAGATGACGTTCGTCGGGATGTACGCCGACACGTCACCAGCCTGCGTCTCGATGATCGGCAGCGCGGTGAGCGATCCGCCGGGCTTGAGAATGTTGACGCCGTCCACCACGGACGGATCTTCCGACAGCTTCGCCGCACGCTCCAGCAGGCGTGAGTGGAGATAGAACACGTCGCCAGGGAACGCCTCGCGGCCTGGCGGACGGCGCAGGACGAGCGACAGCTGGCGGTAGGCGGCCGCCTGCTTGGACAGGTCGTCGTACACGCACAACGTGGGCTGCCCCTCGTTGTACATGAAGTACTCGGCCATCGCGCAACCCGAGTAGGGCGCGATGTACTGCATGGGTGCGGGATCGGAGGCGGAGGCGACGACGACGATGGTGTACTCCATCGCCCCCTTCTCCTTCAGGCGCGCCACGACCGAGGCCACCGTGGACGCCTTCTGCCCGATGGCGACGTACACGCAGATGACGCCCTGCCCCTTCTGGTTGATGATCGTATCGACGGCGATGGCCGTCTTGCCGGTGCCGCGGTCGCCGATGATCAGTTCGCGCTGGCCTCGTCCGATCGGGATCATCGCATCGATGGACTTGATGCCCGTCTGGAGCGGTTCCTTGACCGGCTGGCGCACGATGATGCCCGGCGCCTCGCTCTCCACCTTGCGCGTCGTCGTCGCGCCGATGTCCCCCAGACCATCGATGGGACGTCCGAGGGCATCCACCACGCGACCGACGAGCTCGCGCCCGACCGGCACCTCGAGCACGCGACCGGTGCGGCGCACCTCGTCGCTCTCCTTCAGCTGGAGGTAATCACCCAGCACGACTGCGCCGATGTTGTCCTCCTCGAGATTGAGCGCGAGCGCCGTGATCGTCGCGCCCGTCTCGCTCGAATGGACCTCCAGCATCTCGCCCGCCATCGCCTTTCCGAGGCCGTAGATACGGGCGATTCCGTCCTTCACCTCGAGGATCGAGCCGACTTCCTCGACGTCGAGATCGTGCAGGTCGGCGGCTTCGATCTCCTTCAGGAGAATGTCCTTGATCTCGCCGGGGCGAAGCGTCGTGTCGGATGCCATACGGAGGAGTATTTGATGAGGGCGGGGCGCGTGCCGGGCAGAGCTTGTGAATTTTATCACAAGCCGGGAATGGAAGCAACCGGCTGGGGTTGGCAGCACCCCGGTCCGCGTACTCAAAATAGAACGACCGGAAATGGAAAGGGGCTGGGCTTCGTGCAGCCGCTTCCTGTCCGACTCGGACGCCCATCCCGGCACACGCTGGCTCACCATCGGGACGCCAGTGGCGGCACATTTGGCTCCATGCGCGGCCGATCGGTGCAGGTCGCACCGGTCTCGCCAGTAGCGTGTCGACATGTCCTCCGGCATGCGCGAGCTCAGAGTCTGGCAGGAAGCCGTGTCGCTCGCCGGTGACGTGGTGCGCGCCGCACGCCAGGGGATGAAGCGGGAGACCAGGCCAATCTCCGACGCGGCGATGCTGACTGCCCTCGCGGTGGCGACACATATCGCCGATGGCTATGCCCGCCTCACCCCTCCGGAGCAACGCGACTCCTATCGCTCGGCGAAGCGCGCCCTGCTGCGCCTCGAGACCGAATTGGCGGTGGCGCGACATGCGGACCTGCTGCCGACGGGGGCCTTCACCGATCTCACGGCGCGATCGGCGCTCGTGGCGAAGCTGCTGACCGGGTACGTGGCCTACCTGGATCGGCAGATCGTGGACGATGCCGGCCGCGCTCCACCCACCGTGGCCCTGGCGGAGGCGGGTCGAGCTATCCCCGGCTCCGCCGGTGCCCCTTCGTGAAGCGCTCGATCAGGTCGACGGCGCGAAGCCTCGCGAGAGACGCGGGGCGAGTCCCGACGATCCGCTGCGCCGTGCTGGAGAGGTGCGACGAGCTCGCGAAGTCGAGCACGGCGGCGACATCCCGCACGTCGTACCCCGGATTCTTCGCCAGTTCGGCGGCGGCGATGAGGCGCACCAGATCGATCACGCGCTTGAGATTCGGCGCGCCCGCCGCGGCGAAGGTGCGACTCAGATGCTCGCGGGTCACCCCGAGCGCGTCGGCGAGCAGTTGTGTGCGCACGGGGCGTCCCGACCATGCCACGATGCAGCGCCACGCGCCCTGCTGAAGGGGCGTGTCGAGTTCGAGCAGGGGCGGCGGCGCGTGAAGCGCGAGCGCGAACCGATTGGAAAACGCGTGACGAAGCACGATATCGCGGCACACGGCGTCGTCCACCGATTCCACGACCACGTCCGCGAAATCCAGGCTCGCGCAGTGCGCCAGTGCGGGTGCCTCGGACGCACGGAGCGCGCACAGACCGAAGAATGGCACGCTCGGAAATTCGAGCGCCAGGCTTGCCGCTCGCCACGTGTCGTCACTGGCGGCAGCGAGATCGACGATCGCCGCGTCCACGAGTGCCGTGCGGAAGAAGGACTCGAGTTCGTCGGCGCTTCGCGCGAGCAGGAGTCGAGCGCGTCGTCGAGGAAATGCGGCCCGGATGAGCGCGCGCGCGCGTTCGCGCGTGGTATGCAGCACGATGAGCGGCGGTGGCGCGGCGGCGCGCGACGCGCCGGAGGACGGCGCGACGCGCGGCGGCAGAACGACGGTCATGACTCGTCGCGTTCGCGATCGGCGCCCTGCTCGAGCGCGAGATCGAGTTGGCCGGCGGGCGCTTCGGGCGGGGGTGAGGGCTCAGGCGCCCACGTACCGGAGATCATGGCGTGCGCATTGTGCAGCACCTGACGCGCATTGCCGTAGGAGATGCACTCGGTGGCCTCGCCGTAGGCGAGCCAGCGACACGCCGTGATGCCTTCGGCCCGCTGCGGCGCGGTGTCCGACTGCGATGTCTCCATCAGGAAGAAGTGACACACCTTGTGAATGAGTCGGCCGCGGAACCGGAAGTACCAGTCGATCGTGTCGATGCGGCCGCGCAGGGCGAGATCGCTCAGTCCCGCTTCCTCACGCACTTCGCGGAGTGCCGCATCTTCGGCGCGTTCCCCCGCTTCGAGGTGACCCTTCGGGAATCCCCAGTTCGCGTAACTGTCGCGGATGAGGAGAAAGAGCGGCCCGTCGTCCGCGATGCGGCGGTACACGACGCCGCCGGCGGAGGTCTCGCGCTGCGCTCGAGCGCGATGCGTCATCGCGATTCGCTCAGCCGGCCAGGGCGTCGGCGTCGCTGTGTGCCGATTCGCCCTCGGCGAAGGGCTTCCCCTCCACGAACTGACGCACCACCGGATCGGTGGTCTGCTTGATGTCGTCGATCGTTCCCTCGTATCGCACCCGACCCTGATAGAGCATCGCGATGCGCGTGCCAACGGTGAAGGCGCTCCGCATGTCGTGCGTGATGACCACTGCCGTGACGTGAAGCTTCTCGCGCATCCGCACCATCAACTGGTCGATCACCGCGCTCGTGACCGGGTCCAGCCCGGTCGTGGGCTCATCGTAGAGGATGTATTTGGGGCGCAGCGCGATGGCGCGCGCGATGCCGACGCGCTTTCGCATGCCGCCCGATAACTCCGCCGGATAGCGTTCGCGGACGCCGGGAAGGTCGACGAGGTCCAGCGCCTCATCGATTCGCTGGTCGATCTCCGCGTCGGTCAGCTCGCCCTGCTTGCGCAGCCCCATGGCGACGTTCTCTCCGATGGTGTACGAATCGAACAGGGCGGCGAACTGAAATACGTATCCGATATTCGAGCGGAGCGCATACAGCTCCCGTCGCGACAGTTCGGGCACGTTGAGGCCGTCCACCCAGACCTCGCCATGGTCGGGCTCGAGCAGCCCGACGATGTGCTTGATCGCCACGGACTTTCCGGTGCCCGAATAGCCGATGATCACCATCGTCTCCCCATCGGGAACGTCGAGGGTGAAGCCGTCGAGGACTCGCTTGGGGCCGAAAGCCTTGTGGACGTTCTTGAGCTGGATCAACTGACCGTGAACGGTGGATGGTGAACCGTGAACGGTGACGACTTCGCGCCGCCGACGGCAGAAACGTGATACTCGGACGATGCGCGTGCCAGTCTTGCGAACTGCCAGCCGATCACTTCGCAAACGACGGCGGGGGGGGGCCCCACCCCCCGCCCCCCCCGGCCGGGCCAGAAGGGGGAGGGGGGACGGGGGCCGGGGCGGTTTTCCCCAACAACCCCCCCGGCCCGCCCCCCCCCCCCCCACCGCGCGCCCGCGGGGGGGGCGGGCGGGGCCCCCCCCCCCCGCCGTCGTTTGCGAAGTGATCGGTT
>JAJAYP010000263.1 GCA_026786185.1 Gemmatimonadaceae bacterium | reverse complement strand
GGGGTGTGTCAGAGGCGGGCGGTGGCGGGCGGCGGGGGGTGGGGGCCATACATTTTCTGTGTCCGCGGGGGGGGGCGCCCTGGGGGCGCCGCCGTCTCTCGTTCATCATCACGGAGCGTTCCATTCGATGTGGGTGTTGACGTTATATCGTTTGACGATCGGCAAGAAGGCGATCATGGCGGTGACCGGCCTGTTGCTCGTGGGCTTCGTGATCGGTCACATGGCGGGCAACCTGCAGGTGTTCCTCGGCGCGGCGAAAATGAACGCGTATGCGTCGTTCCTGAAGAGCCTCGGTGAGTTGCTCTGGCTCGCGCGGATCGGCCTGTTCGTGGCGCTGGTGCTTCACGTGCTGATGGCGTGGCAACTGACGCGTCTGAAGCAGAACGCTCGGCCCGTTGCATACCAGTCGCGGGCCCCGCAGGTGAGTACCGTGGCGTCGCGCACGATGCGATGGGGCGGGGTTCTCCTCCTCGTGTTCATCGTGTTCCACATCCTGCACTTCACCACGGGGACCGTCTTTCCGTCGGCGAGCACGCCGGACGCGATCTATCCCGTCTGGAGCGCGACGGACGTCTACGGCAACATCATCTCCGCCTTCCGAACGCCCTGGGTGGTGGCGGCGTACGTCGTGGCGATGCTCTTCCTCATGCTTCATTTATTCCACGGCGCGTGGAGCTCGGTCCGGACGCTCGGCCTCGCGAGATCCTCGAACTTTCCGCTGCACCGGCGCGTTGCAACAGTGATAGCGCTGGTCGTATGGCTCGGCTTCAGCGTCATCCCTGTCGCCGTGTTTCTCGGAGTGATCCGTTAGATGCCGCTCGAGCTCAAGTCCAAGGTTCCTGCCGGTCCGCTTTCCGAAAAGTGGGATCGTCACCGCTTCGACATGAAGCTGGTGAACCCGGCGAACAAGCGGAAATACACCGTCATCGTCGTCGGCTCGGGACTCGCGGGCGGCGCGGCCGCCGCCACGCTCAGCGAGCTCGGCTACAACGTCCGGTGTTACTGCTACCAGGATTCGCCGCGACGTGCACACTCGATCGCCGCGCAGGGCGGGATCAACGCGGCGAAGAACTACCAGAACGACGGAGACAGCGTCCAGCGGCTGTTCTACGACACGATCAAGGGCGGTGACTTTCGCGCGCGGGAAGGCAACGTCTATCGGCTGGCGCAGATCAGCGTGAACATCATCGATCAGTGCGTCGCGCAGGGCGTGCCGTTCGCTCGCGAGTATGGCGGCCTGCTGGCCAATCGCTCGTTCGGCGGCGCACAGGTGTCGCGCACGTTCTACGCGCGTGGGCAGACCGGACAGCAGTTGCTGCTCGGCGCGTACCAGGCGCTGGAGAAGGAAATCGACCGGGGTGGCGTCACGATGTTTCCCCGGGCGGAGATGCTCGATCTCATCGTGGTGAACGGGCGGGCCAGGGGAATCGTCGTGCGCGACGAGGTCACCGGCACGATCGAGCCGCATCTCGCCGACGCGGTGGTGCTGGCGACGGGCGGATACGGCAACGTCTTCTATCTCTCCACCAACGCGAAAGGGTGCAACGCCACCGCCATCTGGCGCGCCTACAAGCGGGGCGCGGCGTTCGCGAATCCCTGCTTCACCCAGATCCATCCCACGTGCATCCCGGTCGCGGGCGACTACCAGAGCAAGCTGACGCTCATGTCGGAGTCGTTGCGGAACGACGGCCGAGTCTGGGTGCCGGCGCGCAAGGAAGACTGCGGCAAGGCCCCCGGTGACGTGGCGGAGGCGGACCGCGACTACTTCCTGGAGCGCAAGTATCCGAGCTTCGGCAACCTGTCGCCGCGCGACATCGCCTCACGCGCCGCGAAGGAGGTGTGCGACGAGGGGCGGGGCGTTGGTCCGGGGGGCCGAGGCGTGTATCTCGATTTTGCCGACGCGATCCATCGCGCCGGGGAGGATCGCATCCGCGAGCGGTACGGCAACCTGTTCGAGATGTATCAGCGCATCACCGACGAGAATCCGTACCAGGTGCCGATGCGCATCTACCCGGCCGTGCACTACACGATGGGCGGGTTGTGGGTGGATTACAACCTGATGAGCAACATCCCCGGGCTGCACGTGGCCGGTGAAGCGAACTTCTCCGATCATGGCGCGAACCGACTTGGCGCGAGCGCCCTCATGCAGGGGCTCGCCGATGGCTACTTCGTGCTGCCGAACACGCTCGGCGATTACCTGGCGTCCAACAAGCTGGAGCCGGTGGCGACGGACGCACCCGAGGTCGTGGCCGCTGTCGCCGACGTCGTCACCCGAACGTCCCGGTTGCTCGGGGTGAAGGGCACGCGAACCGTGGCGTCGTTTCACCGGCAGCTCGGCAAGATCATGTGGGAGTACTGTGGCATGGCCCGGAGTGCCGAGGGACTTCGCACGGCGCTCGAACTCATTCCAGAGCTTCGGGCCGAGTTCTGGCGCGACGTCATGGTGCCCGGCGAAGGGTCGGAGCTGAATCAGACGCTCGAGCATGCGGGACGCGTGGCCGACTTCCTGGAACTGGGCGAGCTGATGTGCCGCGATGCGCTTCATCGCGAGGAATCGTGCGGCGGCCACTTCCGGCTGGAGCATCAGACGCCCGACGGAGAAGCGCGCCGCGACGACGACCGGTTCGCGTATGTGGCGGCGTGGGAGTACGCGGGGATCGATGCGCCCGCCGTGCTCAACAAGGAGCCGCTCGTCTACGAGAACATCAAGCTCTCACAGCGGAGCTACAAGTGAGTGGACTCATGAACCTGACGCTGAAAGTCTGGCGGCAGCGGGGGCCCGATGTTGAGGGTGGACTGGAGGAATATCAGGCGGCAGACATCAGCCCCGAGATGTCCTTTCTCGAGATGCTGGATACCGTGAACGAGCGGCTCATCGAGAAGGGCGAAGTGCCGATCGCCTTCGATCACGACTGTCGTGAGGGAATATGCGGTTCCTGCGGCATCATGATCGACGGAGTCGCGCACGGGCCGATGAAGGGGACGGCCACCTGCCAGCTCCACATGCGCACCTTCAAGGACGGCGACACGGTCGTCATCGAACCGTGGCGCGCGCGCGCATTCCCGGTGATCAAGGACCTGGTGGTCGATCGCGGAGCGCTCGACCGGATCATCGGTGCCGGCGGATATGTCTCCGTCTCCACCGGTGGCGCCAAGGACGGCAACATCATTCCGGTCCCGAAGCTGGACGCGGACCGGGCGATGGATGCGGCGGCGTGCATCGGGTGCGGCGCGTGCGTGGCGGCCTGCCCGAACGGATCCGCGTCGCTCTTCACGAGCGCAAAAATGTCGCATCTGGGGCTGCTGCCGCAGGGGCAACCCGAGCGATATCGGCGCGCGCTGAAGATGGTCGCGCAGATGGACATCGAATCGTTCGGTGGCTGCACGCTCTACGGGGAGTGCCAGGAGGCGTGCCCGAAGGAGATCAGTATCGATTTCATCTCACGCATGAACCGCGACTTCCTGTATGCCGCCGTCACGACGAGCGCAGCATCGGGCGCCGGCGACGATAGCTGATGCCCGCCCATTACCGTCAGAGGTCTTTGCGATGACGAATCCGCCGCAGCCCGCAGGTACGCCGGACGACAAGTCGCGCGCTGCGCCCGAAGCGGCACTCGGTGGCGCGGACGCCGTGACGAAGACGACCTACGTGACCGGAAGCGGCACCGACCCTGAGCGCGAGCCGGCCGTTCCGGCATCGCATCTCAAGGGGCAGTCGGGGTCGGCGCCGAGCGCCACATGGGCGATCCTCGTCTTTCTCGCAGTGGCCGCCGTGCTCGTCTACGTGTTCGGGTTCGGTCGCTAGCAGGTTGCTGGCCGGTCGCGACACGGGCGTGCGAAGGGCTCATGACGACGCGCCGGCGGGTCACCCCCCGCGCGGCGGCGCGTTGGCGCCCTCCGCCCCACGCGGGAGGCGGGGCGCCGCG
>JAJAYP010000262.1 GCA_026786185.1 Gemmatimonadaceae bacterium | reverse complement strand
TGGGCAGCGCCTCGAGTCGACTGGCGAGCGCCGTCGCGATCGCGACGTAGGCCCGAGCTGCGATGGAGTTCGGCGTGTCGGCCACGATCGGACGCCCCTCGTCCCCACCAGTGACGATCTCGGCGTCGAGCGGAATGGCCCCCAGGAACTGGGTGCCCAAGTCCAAGCTCATCCATAAGCCCCCCCCACAACGCAAGAAGTCCGTCTTCTCTCCACAGTGAGGGCAGGTGAAGCCACTCATGTTCTCGATGATGCCGAGGATGGCGACATTCAGGGTCTCGAACGCCCGCAGCCCGCGGCGGGCCATCTTGAGGCTCACATCCTGCGGCGTCCGTCACGATGACCGCGCCGGACAGAGGAACGCTCTGGGCCAACGTCAGTTGCGTGTCGCCGGTCCCGGGCGGGAAGTCGATAATCAAATAGTCCAGCTGTCCCCACTGCACGGAGCCAATGAACATTTTCAGGTACTTGCCCACCATCGGTCCGCGCAAGATGGCCGGTTTGTCGTCCCCGGTGAGCATGCCCATCGATATCGCCTTCAGGCCGTAGCGTTCCGCGGGGACGATCTTCTGGTCCGCGGTCGTCTCGGGCAGCTTGCCAGTGGAAAGTCCCAGCATCACGGGGATGCTCGGGCCCAGGATGTCCGCGTCAAGGAGCCCGACGCGACCCCCGACTTGCTGGAGCGCGAGCGCGAGATTGACGCTGACGGTGGACTTGCCCACTCCGCCCTTGCCGCTAGCCACTGCGATGACGTGCCTGATTCCTGGCAGTTTTTCAGGACCGGCGGAAGGGTGGGTGAACGCGCTTGGCGCGTGGTCATGGTGCGGATCGGTGTTCTGCATGTCTCAGCTTCCTTTGACAGTGTCGAAGCACGGGGAAGGCGGGCCGGTTCGCATCTCAGCGTGTCGGCCGCTGCGGCGGTGTCGCGCTCTTGAACGCGTCCTCGTTGATCCGCAGGTACTGCTTCTGTTCCGCCGGCACGTCCGCATCCGGGAAAATCGCCGTCACCGGGCACTCTGGCTCGCACGCGCCACAGTCGATGCACTCGTCCGGGTGGATGTACAGCATGTCCGGCCCCTCGTAGATGCAATCCACCGGGCACACGTCCACGCAGGACTTGTCCTTGGTGTCAATGCAGGCTTGGGTAATTACATACGTCACTGGTCGTTCCTCTCGTGAGCCGTGAGGCGGCGGCAACGCGGTACGCCTTGAGGCGCCACGCGATGAGCCACGCCGGCTCGTTCTACTTCGTTCTACTTGTGCGACATGAGGCGGACGACGTCCTCGTTGAGTCTGGCGGCGATGGTGTCCTACTCGACGATGGCGCTCTTGCCGTTACCTTTTTGGCCTGCGCGGCGGGGATCCGCGCCGCGCGCTGTGGACCAATTGGCGTGATGTCGCTCGGCGGCACGGCTTCGTGAGCCGCATACTCGCACGAGTTGCAGCCGTGCATCATGTGCGACCGCCGCTCGACGACGGTGCCGAGCACGTCCTCGATGAACGCCACCTCGGCGCTGCACACTTCGGGGAACTGCTGCGCGATTTCGCGCAGCGCGCAGTTGTGCGCGCGGATGAGCACCGCGTGGGGCGACGCCGACTCCGATTCCGCCATGTAGCCGTTATCGGTGAGCATCGCGGCGACGGCACGCGCCCGTTCGGCGAGCGGCATCGTGGCGAGCACGGGCTTGGCCGCATAGGCGAGCGCCTGCCACCGGCGGCGGAAGATGCGGACGACCCCTGCGCTCCCCTGCTCGGTGCGCACCACTTCGAGGGCATCGGCGAGCGGACGCGCGTACGAGCGCGGGAAGAGCTCCTCGCCTCGTTCGGTGAGCGAGTAGGCGTACACCGGCCCACCGACGCCGCGCACTTCGCGGCGGAAGTGCACGAGCCCGGCGTCACCCAATTCCTTCAGATGGCGACGGAAGGCGTTGGCCGTGAGGCCGAAGCGCGCACCCAACTCTTTCGCCGTCAGCGGCTGCTCCTTGCGCAGCGCGACCAGGAGGTCGCTGCACAGGCCCTTGAATCCGGCGAGCGGGACGGAGGAAGAACCCATGCCGAGCAATGTAGGCCGACCTGGGCAATTCGTCAACACAAATGTGTAAGTAATACCCGTGGCAGTGGGGGCGCAGGCGGCGACGCCCGCGCGATCAGGGGCAGAGGATGTTCAGCACATCCTCCCGACTGACGTTGCCGAAGTAGTCCGTCGGATCCACGGCGCTCAGCGCGCCGGCCACGACGTCCCGCTCGTACGCCAGGCCGCAGAGTCGTGCCTCGAGCTCGCGCACGTCGGCGCGCCCCATGAAGTCCCCGAAGATGCGCAGGCCGGCGATGCGGCCCTGCTGGATGTCGAGGCGGACGTCGATTTCGCCCCCTGGGAAGCGGCGCGCGCACTGGACGTTGCACGCGGGGTTCTGGCCGTAGTTCCACGCCCAGGTGCCGTACTTGGACTCCAGGAGCTCCCGCGCGGCGCGCCAATCCGCCTCGTCGAGCGTGAGCGTCGGGATGCGCGTGCGGTCGCGCGTCCCGAAGATGCGCTCGAGGATCCGCTCGCGCAGCTCATCCACGGTAATCGGCGCTGACAGGAAGTCGCTGATGTTCGCCACGCGGCTGCGGATCGACTTCACTCCCTTCGACTCGATCTTGCCGGGTTTCGGCCTGAGCGCGGCGGTCACGTCGTCGAGGTCCGAGTCCAGCAGGAGGGTCCCGTGGCTGAACATGCGGTCGGACGTCGCGAACTGCGCGTTGCCGGAGATCTTCCGGCCGTCGGCGAGAATGTCGTTCCGGCCGCCGATCTCCGCCGGGACGCCGAGCTCGCGCAGCACGTCGACCACCGGACCGTTGAACTTGTCGTATCGGTTGAAGCGCCCGCTCACATCACGGGTCATGAAGCTGAAGTTCAGGTTGCCGAGATCGTGATAGACCGCGCCGCCGCCGGAGACCCGCCGCACGACGCGAATGCCCCGCGCCGCGACGACATCGGCGGCTATCTCCTCGACCGTATTCTGGTTGCGGCCGATGATGATCGCCGGCGAGTTGACGTAGAAGAGCAGGAGGTCGTCGCTGGCCATCTTGTGCCGGAGAACGTACTCCTCGAGTGCGAGGTTGAGGTGGGCGTCGATATGCCCACCGTTGTCGACGAAGATCATGGGGCGAAGGGTGTGATGGGGCGGCCGGGACGCGTGGCCGAATACGCATCCACGCGGCCGATCATGCGCCGCGACACTCGGGTGAGCTGGAGAGGCGCTGTTTCATCCAGTTGATCAATCCCCCGGGAAGCAAGACAAGCACCGTTAGGCGGCCGCGCCACGGCGATGCGGCATTTCCGCCCCCCGCGCAACACCACGGTAGCGGCGATCGCCTCCGCGAGGCATATGCTCGGCGCTCCGTTGTTCCGGCTCCGTTGTTCCGGAGCGCCCGTGGCTCATGCGTTGCCAGCGCGCGGGGCCCTCGGCGTCTACGAGCCCCGACGGCCGCAGGCCTCGCCCCTCTTCCGGTTGGTGCAGGATCACCTGTACCGGCTCGAGATCGTCTCCGACGGCGGCTTCCGCCCCGAGGGCGCGTTCGTCACTTGGCCCGCGCACGATACGGCGCGGCGCTCCGTGATTCCGTCTGGGTCGCGGAGGACGACCGCGCCTCCGCGCGCCGCCTCGCGCGCTCCTGCGCGCGCAATCCCGTGGCGCTCGAGCGGCTGACCTACGACGCCGGCGCCAGGCCGGTCACCGACCGGTCCGACAAGGCCGAGGGACCGACGGCTGGCACCGAGACCGCCGATCCCTTGGAGTTCCTGGCGCGCGCCCTGGTGAATGCTATTTCCAGATTCTCAACAGCGAGCCGACGAAGCCGCTCTCGCGCTCCTTGCCGGTGGCGAGGATCTCCAGCTCTCCCTTGTCGAGCCAGATCCCTTCACACTGCGGACATTGGTCGATCGTCACCCCCTTGTTCTCTTTGGCCACGAGAGGGACGTCGCACCGCGGACACCTGTTGCGATCGGCCTGCGCCGCTTTGGCGCGTTCCGCGTCAGCGCGTTCGCGCAACTGCTTTCGCAACTCGGCGTCGGCGCGGGCGAAATACTCCTCTTCGTTCTTGCTCGGCTTCGAATCGGTCGACATGGGAGGAACGTCGGTAGGCAAACAGGAAGTGCGTTCTGGCGCCAGACGGCGCTCC
>JAJAYP010000261.1 GCA_026786185.1 Gemmatimonadaceae bacterium | reverse complement strand
CGGTCTCCATCCCCGGCAGATCTTCGAGGTCGACCCGATGGCCTGACCCCAGTGTGGTGGGGCCATGCGGCTCCTCGTGTTCGTCACGCAGACTGCCGTGATCGATCAGATCCTTACGCACCTCCGCACGCGGACGTCCACGGGCGCGGCGCGCGCACGCGCCCGCTGGCCTCTCCGGCTTCCCCCGCGAGCGACGAAGACGACCGCGGTCTGCGATATCGTTGCGCACTTCGCGCGTACACGATACGTCGTTCCCCCAAAGTCGTTCATCGTCGTTCGTGCTGGCTCGACGACGTCAGCGGCCCTATCCCGATGGTGATTGCGACAACATGATGACGCTCCGCTCGTCGGCCACGCTCACCTTGCAGCGTGATCCCTTGCATCACTCCCGCTCGGCCGAGCATCATATGGGTATGCCAGTTTCCGCCCGCCGCTGGACCGTCGGCGAAGTGCGCGCGATGCAGGACGAAGAGCACGCGTCGCCGCGCTTCGAGCTCATCGACGATGAGCTGCTCGTGACGCCGTCCCCGGTGCGCGCGCACCAGCGCGCGGTGCTCAGGATCGTCGCCGCTCTCGACGCGTATGTCGCGACGCTGGGCGTTGGCGTCGTCGAAATCTCCCCTGCCGACATTCGGCTGACCCCGGAGACCATCGTTCAGCCCGACGTGTTCGTCTCCCCGCTCGTCGGTGGCCGCGTCTCCCTCGATTGGCGCGACACCACCAGCTTGCTGCTGGCGGTCGAGATACTGTCGCCGTCCAGCATGCGCGCGGATCGCGTCATCAAGCGCCGCTTTTACGCGCGTCACGACGTGGATGAATACTGGGTGGTGGATCTCGATGCGCGCATCGTGGAGCGCACCCGACGCGGCGAGGAGCGGCCGGAGATTCTGGACGTCACACTGGCATGGACGCCGACCGGAGCGACCGCGCCTCTGGTGGTCGACCTCATTGCCCTATTCGCCGCGATTACCGGCGTTCTGTCTTCGTCCCCGGAATCCACCTGATCAGAACGACACCAATCACCATGAGCCACGCCGGCAGCAGATAGTTGTTCACTTCCGCGATCGGCCCCCACCGCAGTGACGTTCCGAGACGCCGCGATCCACCCGGTCGCGCCCGCGACGATCCCGCCGATTCCAAACCAGCTGCTGACCGCCGTCGTGCGTAGCGCCGCAGCCCCGACGAGCACGAAGAACGCGTTCAGCGCGAGCTCCCAGTGCACACTCGGCCACCGCGTGATTCCGTCGTGCGGTTCCGCGCGCGGAACGCACCCGAGCCAGACTCCCTCAGTGCCGATTGAATTTCCTGTCCCGGTAGGCAGGGTCGTGTTCGTGGAGCTCGAAGCGACACGGCCGGAGCGGCTGCGCCGCAGCGCGACGGAGTTCCGGTTGGCGGAGAAGCCGTTCAAGCGCGACCTGGACCACTCGCGGCGCATGCTGCTGGAGCACGACGCACGCTGGGACTTGTCACGCCAGCCCGGGTACAGTGATGGGTCGCCGGCCTTCACCTTCCGTTCTATCGACCTCATCGCGCAGCACCGGGATCTGAAGCTCGTCGCGCTCCCCGCACCCGAGCACGGCATTCGTGGGACCGTGATGGATGGCGAGCAAATTCTCGACGAAGTCGACCCGAAGACGGGCATCCCGATCCACTCGCTCTACCTGGCGGAGGATCGCGGACCCACGCCCGACATGCTCAAGGATGTCGACGTCCTGGTCTACGATCTCCAGGAGGTCGGCGGACGCACCTGGACCTACGTGTCGACGATGGCGCTGTCGATGCAGGCAGCGAAGCGGAAGGGCATTCCGTTCGTCGTGCTGGACCGGCCCAACCCCATCGGCGGTGAGATCGTGGAGGGCGCGCTGCTCGACCCGAAGTTCAAGTCGTTCGTGGGCATGTACCCCATTCCGGCGCGACATGGGCTGACCGTGGGCGAGCTCGCCCAGCTGTTCAACCAGAAGCACGGCATCGGCGCCGACCTCATCGTCGTGCGCGCTGCCAACTGGCGCCGGTCCCAGTGGCAGGATCAGACGGGGCTGCCGTGGATCAACCCGTCGCCCAACCTGCGCTCGCTCGCCGCGCTCTCGAGCTACCCGGGCTCCGTCTACTTCGAGGGCACGAACGTGACGGAGGGTCGCGGCACGGACCGCCCCTTCGAGCAGGTCGGCGCGCCGTGGCTGAACGTGGTGGAGGTCGCGCGTGTGATGAACGACAAGCGCCTGCCGGGTATCCGCTTCGAGGCCATCACCATGCCGGTGCTGCCTACGGCGGCAAAGCACAAGGGGCTCACGATCCCAGCGATCCGCTTCGCGATCACCGACCGGCAGGCGTATCGGCCGGTGCGCACGTCGCTGGTGCTCATCGACGAGATTCGGCGTCAGCATCTCAACGACTTCAAGTGGACCGGGACGATCGACCGCCTCACGGGGTCGGACAAGGTGCGGCTCGCGATCGAAGGCGGCCGCCTGCCGGCGCTGCTCGAGGAATGGGACCGGGAAGCCGCCGAGTTCCGCGAGTCGAGCAAGTCGTTTCACATGTACCCGTAAGGCTCGGCACGCAGCGCGCCGCTCGATCCGCCCCCTCCCGTAGCGACCTCACGGGATCGGTACTTGCCCGTAGAGCAGCATTCCAGCCGTGCAGACATTCCGAATTCCGGGAGCGACACATGAAGTGCTTCTCGACTGCCCTCGCGATCGCCACATTGCTCGCGGGCTGCGCGCCCGATGACCAGCGCACCGCCGATCGCGCCGACACGAGCCGACTGGCGCCGGCCACCGCCGATCGGGATGCCGCGCCGAAGCTCCTGGTACCGAACGGGACGATCCCGACCCGGAGTGGCCAGCTTCGGGTCGAGCGGCTGGCGGCACTCGAGGAACCGTGGGGCATGGCGTTCCTGCCCGATGGACGGCTGCTGATCACGGAGAAGCCCGGCCGGTTGCGCATCTTCCACCAGGGCAAGCTCTCCGCTGCCGTCGAGGGCGTGCCAGCGGTCGTCTACTTCGGCCAGGGCGGGCTGCTCGACGTCGCGGTGGACCCGGACTTCGCAAAGAACCAGTTCGTCTATCTCTCCTATACCGAGGCGGCCACGCCGCAGCCGCCGGGCGTAAAGGAGACGAAGGAACCGCGCCTGGGCGCGTTCCAGCGCATGGAGGATCAGGTGCTCAGTGGCAGCGCCGTCGCGCGCGGCCGGCTGGACGGCGGCTCACTGCGCGATGTCCGGGTGATCTGGCGGCAGGTGCCCAAGACCGTCGGGCGCGGGCACTTCGGCGGGCGGCTGGCGTTCGCTCCCGACAGCACGCTGTTCATCGCATCGAGCGAGCGGATGCGGTTCGATCCGGCGCAGGACCTCGCCAGCAATCTCGGCAAGATCGTGCGGATCCGGGGCGACGGCTCGGTCCCGCTAGACAATCCCTTCGTCGCGGACAGCGGCGCACGCCCCGAGATCTGGTCGATGGGCCACCGCAACCCGTCGGGCCTGGCCTTCCAGCCGGGCTCGGGACGACTCTGGTCGGTCGAGTTCGGCCCGAAGGGTGGCGACGAGCTCAACCTCATCCAGAAGGGCCGCAACTACGGCTGGCCGCTCGTCAACGAAGGCGTCAACTACGACGACAGCCCGATTCCCCACCACGCGACCCGCCCCGACTTCGTCCGGTTCGTTCGCAGCTGGACGCCGGTGATCTCGCCGGGCAGCATGATGTTCTACACCGGGTCGCAGTTCCCCCAGTGGCAGGGCAACATCCTGATAGCCGGGCTCTCGTCGCAGTCCATCATCCGCCTCACGCTCGACGGCGACCGGGTGAGCGAGGAGGAGGTCATCGCGATGGGGCGGCGCATCCGCAACCTGGCGCAAGCCCGCGACGGCAGCCTGCTGGCCCTGTCGGAAAGCCCCAACGCCGAACTGCTGCGGCTGTCGCCCGCACCGTAGATGATGGGTACGACCTGCTCTGCGCGCGAGCAGCCATGACCGCACGCCTCCACTGGCTGGCCGGCCCGCTCCACGGCGGGCCGCCGGCTGGCACCGCGCCCGCCGCTCCCGTGGAGTTCCTGGCGCGCGCCCGGGTGAATGCTACTTCCAGATTCTCAACAGCGAGCCGATGAAGCCGCTCTCTCGCTCCTTGCCGGTGGCGAGGATCTCCAGCTCTCCCTTGTCGAGCCAGATCCCTTCACACTGCGGACACTGGTCGATCGTCACCCCCTTGTTCTCCTTGGCCACGAGGGGGACGTCGCACCGCGGACACCTGTTGCGATCGGCCTGCGCCGCTTTGGCGCGTTCCGCGTCAGCGCGTTCGCGCAGCTGCTTGCGCAACTCGGCGTCGGCGCGGGCGAAATACTCCTCTTCGTTCTTGCTCGGCTTCGAATCGGTCGACATGGGAGGAACGTCGGTAGGCAAACAGGAAGTGCGTTCTGGCGCCAGACGGCGCTCCCTGAGAGTAGAAGCGGTGCATCCCAGTCGCCAGACTGGTCCGAGTTCAGGCAGCGATAGGTGAGACATACCCGGCAGCGACCGATGGACCGGCGATGTGGCGCGAGCTCAATGCGGCGTATCGACTCGGCGCGCCAGCAGCGGCACTGCCTCGGGCAACGACTGCGCACGCTCGTTCATCAGCCTGGTGACGAAGCGCTGCCCCTCGCTGATGCGCTCGATCTCGATGGCAACGGCTTCGACCGCCTGTTCGACGCGCGCGAGCCGCTGGTCGGATGACGCGAGGCCCTGCTTCGACATGGCGAGCTCCTTCATCTTCTCCCGATGCCCCAGGTACGTCTTCAGCATCCAGCCCGTGATGGCAAAGACGACGGCGATCGCGATATCGTTGGCAAGGATGTCGTTCATGGTTCGGCTCCGTGTGGTGGGACGAAAGCAGGTGGCAACCAGCCTGACAGGTCGTACGGTGCCCGCCGGCGAAGGTGTCGAATCCGTCGCCTTCTTTCGCATGTCTCGCCGACCCCCAGAATGGCGCGCGACCTACGGCGCCAGCGTCACCGCCCATTCCGCCACGCGCGTCCATTGGGCCGTGGCGCTGAACGGAACTCGCAGCACCTGCACGGCGAGCAGCACGCCACCGGCCATCCAGTACACCGGATGCACTGCGCCACGCGTTCGGCGGTCGTGCACCATGGCGGCGACGATCAGCAGGTCGGAGAAGACACCCGGCATCACTGTGACGAACACCGGCGGCGGTCCGGCCGTGGCGGCGCCGGGCGGGGCAAGGAACAGCAGGAACCAGCGTCCGACTCCGGCCTGAAGCAGGGAGACCGTGGCCACGAGCATCACCCGCTTGTGGATCTCCGGGTTCTTCACGTTGACGAGCGCGATCGCGATCAGTACGGCGAACAGCAGGATCCCCGACAGCGGCACGATGGAGAAGGCACGCGCGGCGACACCGAATCCAGCAGCGTCGTGATGCTTGATGCTGCTGATCGCCGTGGCCCTGCCCACGAAGAGCATCGCCGTGGCCAGGGCAACGCCAGCCACGCCGACCTCGCGGTGGCGGTTCACGGCGCCCGATGCGGCGAGCCAGGTCTGGGCGAGGAAGAACAGCGTCCACCCGAAGAACAGTGCCGCGTGGAGATGCACGATGGGCGCGACGCGAAGCGACCCACTCGCCATCGGCCTGAAATACGTCGGGGCGAATCCAACGACAGCGACGGCGACGCACGTGGCGGCCATCCGCACGTAGAATCGATGCGGTCGATCAACGACGGCAGCGGAGAGCGGTGGCGCGGCGGCGACGGCTGTCATGGCGGGCCCCGGACGGAGTGGAAGGTCGGCGAAGTGAACGCGCGTCCGGGGAGTGGCGCAAGAGGGAGCGTGCATCGTCAAGTTGGAGCGCATCCGCGGCGGCTTCGGCACGGCGACGCGAACGGACCGATGCGCTGAAATCAGGGGGTTCACGCCTTCTCCTCGGCACGT
>JAJAYP010000260.1 GCA_026786185.1 Gemmatimonadaceae bacterium | reverse complement strand
GTGACGATCGACCAGTGTCCGCAGTGTGAAGGGATCTGGCTCGACAAGGGAGAGCTGGAGATCCTCGCCACCGGCAAGGAGCGAGAGAGCGGCTTCATCGGCTCGCTGTTGAGAATCTGGAAATAGCATTCACCAGGTCGCACGCCCGGACCGCCGAGCGTCAGGGCGCCGCGCCCCACGGCGGCGGTGGCGCGGCGACGGGCGTCGCGAGGTAGAACTCCACCCGGAACCGCCGATCCGTGCCCTCGCGTCGCAGCGCGTACGCGAAGCGCGTGCCCGGCACCACCTCCATCGTCCACACGTTCGCGCGTGCGGCCGGAATGAGGCTCGCCGTGTGCGCATCGGCGAAGCAGTCCTGCCGCCCGGCCGAGCCGGCGTCGCGCGTGTCGCCGCCGTATTGCGTGACGCGATCTTCGCCGCCGTCCGCATGCTGGTGGTCGTGCTTGAGGCGCAGTCCCTCCCTGGTCCGCGTGATCACCCAGGTGCGCGAGCGGTCCGCGTCGGCGTGGAAGGGCACGCGTACCTCCGACGGCGAGCACTGGAGAACGTGCATCACGAGCTCGGCGCGCCGGAACGTGCTGTCGGAAGCGTCGCCCTCGGCCAGGCGGCCGCGGTACGCGCGGCCGCAGAGCGCCTGCAGCCGCTGCCAGAACGCATCCTGCGGCGACTGATCGACCGACGCGGCCCTCGGCGCCACGGCCCACAGTGCGACGACGGGGCGAACCGTCCCACGACGCCGTACTTCGTGGCCGTGTGCATCGCGAAGTACGGGAGCGGCACCTTGCCGGCCAGCGACGCCACGTGCACCACGCTTCCCGTGCGCCGCTCGAGCATGGCCGGAACGACAAGCCGCGTCAGCCCCATTGGCGCGACGAGATTGACCGGGGCGATCGTCTCCAGTCAGGATGGCGCTCCGACCGCGCAACTCTCCCATCATCACCTCCGCACAGGGCTCTGCCGCATCACACGGCTCGATGACACTGGGGCGAGTATCCGGCCTTCGCGCGAACGGCCGGAAGCCCCGCTTCCTCATCGTTTCACCTGCCGATGGATGATCGTCGGTGAAGCGTCGGCATGCGTGGCCGGACCGCTCCGACCTCAAGCATCTCCTCCCCTCCACCCACCCCTGATGCGCGCCGTTCGCTTCCTGCCCCGCTTCCTCGCCGCCTCCGTCCTCCTCGCCGGCGGCGCCGCCTGCAATCGCCACCCCGACGCAGCACCGAGCTTCAAGAACATCATCAGCAGCACCGATGAGCGCGCGAGCGACCCGCCCTCGCACGTCGTATACGTGGAGAACCGCTCCACGGTGCCGGTGGTGGTGTACCGCACCAGCCTCACCGATTGCGAGAACGTCAGCGACTCGTGCACGCCACAGCCGATGAATCTGCGCGTCGCTCCTGGTGAGAAGCAGATCGTGCACCGCATCCAGCCCGCCGACCCGGCACACAGCTTCCGCTACCGCTTCGCCTTCAGCTGGCGCGCCGGGAGGCTGGACTGGACGGCCGTCTCGTCGCTCGCCGGCAGCGCGGACGTGCGCGCCGAGCAGCGTCAGGTCGTCCAGAAGCAGGGGGACTCGGTGCGCAGGGCGGAGGCGGCGGCCGGCTACACCTTCCTCGGCCGCGAGGACTACACGCCGCTGGCCGGACGCGTGGCCGCGCTCCGCGCCGTCGGCGACTCGATCGTGCTGACCGTCGACCAGACGGACAACATCGACAACATTCGCTTCGTCCTCGTCGATGCCGAGGGCCGCGTCCTTGGCAGCACGCTCTGGGTACAGTGGCACGCGCCACCTGGCCGGACAGTCCAGTTCCTGACGGCGAAGGAGTTTGTCGGACGCGCGCCGGGCCGCGCACTGCTCACCCTCTCTCTCGCGGACGAGGCGCAGCGCATGCTCGGTCAGACGGTGAGCGACCTCACCGTTCCCATCGTCGTCGTCGATTCCGTCGCGACTCCGCGGTAGTTCACGCGACGCCGTCCTGAGATCGTCCGCAGGCCGCCACCTTCGTCAGCGTACCGCGGGAAAGGGTAGCGGCGTGCCACACGACCACCCGCGCCCGTTCTGGTTCGAGCCGTCCAGATCGCGCGCGAGCTGCTCGCCGCCATGGACGGTTACCGGCACGTACCATTCGATCCGGTCCTCGCTCGGCCGCGCGGAGACGACGAGATAGTTGCCAGGCGGCACGCGCGCGAAGTCGTATCGCCCGTCGGATCCGACCGTCGCATGGTGCGACGCGAACTTCTCGAACAACGCCCGATATCCCTTCCGGTATGGCGGAACGTCCTCGGCGTAGATGGAGGCGAACGCACGCTCCATCGCGGCGGAGTCGCGGGCCACGAGCATCTTCGCTTCGAGCCTCACGGCCGCGATGCTGTCGTCTCGCTCCCGCCCGTGGCAGTACGACTTGAATGCACCCTTGATCGGTGCCGGATTCGGCAACAGGTGGACCGTGACGGCGGTGAGGTACGGCGGGACGTGCGGTGCGAGCTCACGCGCGACCCGCCCGGAGATCCTTCCCGCCGCGCCGCCCGGGCGCACGGGCGCCGGCATCGTCGTGCACTCAATGTCGCCGTGCACGGACTCCACCTCGCACACTACAGGAGCATGCCGACCGCGCACCCGCAGCTGATATTCCATGCCCTTCACCTCCATCTGCTCGATCTCGAGGGCATCGCTCCACCGCGACTCGATGAATCGACGCGCGCGTGTCGCTTCCCGGGTGCTGTCCGCATCGCCGTCCCCGTTGATTGCCCCCGTGTTCGTGATGGCGAACCCGTCGAGCGCGCGTGCGAGCACGAGCTCCTGCATCCTGCTCGTCACCACGATCCGCGGTCGCACCTCGGCGGCGGCGCGGGAGGCGAAGTCGCCGGCGACGACCAGGCGGACCACGGGGAACAACCCTTGGCCGGGCGTCCGTTCACCGTATCGCATGCTCCGCGCGTCTACATGCCCGACGACGACCGGCTGACCGCGAACGGTCGAGACGGCGGTGATGGTGACCTTCAACTCGGCTGGCGTGTAGTGCCGCCGCTGGCCGCCCTCAACGGAATAGATGTCGGCGTGCACGGTGCGCGGCAGGCGATGAGACGCGCCGGTCGCCGGAAGCATGCTTCGATGCGACCCCGCGGCAAGCGGAAGCGAGTCGAGCGCCCGAAGCACGATCGTCACCGGCCACGGATCCGGAATCTCGAGTCGCATCGTGAATTTGCGCCGCAGGTCGAGCGAGTCGAGCTCGATCGACCAGGTCGCCGTCCCGCTCACTTGCGGTCGTACGCGGTTCAGCGTGCCGGGCTCATTCTCGCTCCCGAGGCTATCGCGACCGACGAAGGTGCCGGGCGCGACGGACGGGCCTGCAGCGCCCTGGCCCAGCGCCACGTCGGAAAGGAACCCCGACAGAGAGCTGACAAGGAGAGCGATGATACAGTGGCGGGGCATCGGAGCGTGGACCGAGGGAGAGGAATGCACCGAGAACGACGAGTGACGCCGGGATAGGAAATCCAATCGGCACGCCGCGAGTCGCCGACCGATGGGCCAGGGGCGCGCGCACGCATCACGTGGGGCGGCGGTGAACGTGCGCGGCGGGTGAGCGCGGCGGTCGGTGGGCGGGGTGGCGCGCCGGAGGCGCCCCTGCTGGAGGACTCCGCGCGCCACACGGCGGTGAAGCGACACAGGGGCCCGCTCGGAGGGAGCGGGCCCCTGCGTCAGCTCACGATGAGCCCGACCGGCGCATCACGGACAGGTGACGTTGGGGTTCCACTGCGCGAACATGCCGTAGGGATTGTGGCGCCAGAGCCAGGCATGGAGCTCGTAGTGGTCGGGGAGCCCGTGGGCCGCGGGGCCGAAGCTCCGGAAGAAGTCGTGGCCCAGCAGCGAGGGCGTGGTACCCGGGTGCGCCGCGTCCCAGTTCGCGCGCCAGATGAAGTACTCCACCGCGACGAGCCGAAGCTGTCCGTTTTTCTGCGGCTCGTAGACCAGCACCTCCGGATGCGTGGGATCGAAGGCGGCGTCGGTCCGGAGCGCGGCGTTGACATAGTGGATGCCCATGGCGCCCACGCCCGGGCGGGCGGCGCACTCGATCGTACTCTTGTACCCGTCGGCGATCGCCACCTCCACCCGGTGGTACCGGGCCGTGGCCGCGCGGATCTCCGCGAGCCCGCTCTCTCCGATGCTGGCGGACGCACTCGTGGGGATCAGCAAGGCGGATTCGCCTGGCTCCGGCGCGATGACGGCGTCAGGGGTACAGCCTGCGAGGAGAGCGGCCACAGCGGCGGCGCTGAGTCCTCGGACGAGAAACGCGGTGCGGGTACGCATGCGAATCCTCCGTGTGCGGGGAGTGGTGGAGCGACATCACGATCGGGCTGCCAGCATACGGCCTTCCGGAACCCACGTCAAATGGGTCGCTCGCTGCCCGACGGGCTCCGGCGCAAGCTTGGCCGGCGGCCGGAACGCCGGTATCCATCCCGACGGACCAGTTCACGGCGTCGGCAGGGCATTCTGGATCCTCGAAGTGGTCGGCACAGCGAGGGGCTTTCTCCCTGGAGTGACCGAAGCCGGGTATTTCTCACCTATCGCTGCCTGAACTCGGACCAGTCTGGCCACCGGGATGCACCGCTTCTACTCTCATGGAGCGCCGTCTGGCGCCAGAACGCACTTCCTGTTTGCCTACCGACGTTCCT
>JAJAYP010000259.1 GCA_026786185.1 Gemmatimonadaceae bacterium | reverse complement strand
GCGTATCGGTGCGGGCAGTGGGCCGCGCGAGCGGGCGTCGAGCTCGTGCGGCCAATCGCTCCGCCGCACGGATGCTGTCGAGGCGTGCGCGAGCGCTCACGCTGTCCGATTGCGCACGGGCGCGGGCGCTGTCGGCGCGCGCAGCGGCGCGTTCGGCGTCCGACGGGATGCGCGCCGTGGACGGTATCGGAGCCGGTGCCGGCGACGGGGCAGTAGCGCACGCGGCGCCGGCGAACAGGAGCGCCAGCGCGCCACGAGCAATGTTCGAATGGATAGTCACGCGTCGAACCTGTGCAGCGATGGGTGCCACGTCAATCGAGGCGATGCAACGAACATGGGCGGCTCCTGAATCGGAGCCGCCCATGTCCTGCCGTCGTGATGGCAGACGATTACGAAATCGTCGGGATGAAGAACGGCTGCACGATCGCGATCACGTCGGCGCGGTCCAGAGGCTCATCGAACGCTTCCTGCGCTGCCTCGGGACCGAAGCCGGTCCCGGAGAGCGTGGCGACGTTGAGACCGGCCTGCGTGACATTGATCTCGTTCGGAGCGGTCGTCGCATTCGCGCCCGCACCGTACATCGCTTCGAACGCCGCACGCACCATCGTCGGCTGCGTGCCGAAGTCTGTCGCGCCGGCCGCAGGAGCGCCGCCGCCGCGAACCGTGCCGCTCCAGCGCACGATGTCCGACGCACCCGCTGCAGCGCGCCGCATCCGGCGAATACGCGCAGCGTGACGTGCTTCTACGGAGTGAATGCGAAGCGCGGCCTCGAGAATATCGCGATTCGGCATCAGTGTGGCTGCCTGACCCTTGTACGCGCGGACACCTGTGTCTTCCGCACCCTGCGCCACCTGAAGCAGGAAGGCAAGGTCGGTCGTCGCCTTGGCGAACGGACCATTGCCGGCGCCGCGTGCGCCCGTGAAGTCGAAGCTCGACCCGGACAGGTTGAACACGTTCGTCGCGCCCGTCGCGAGCAGGGTCGCGCGATGTGCCTTCTCGTGCTTCTCGATCTGCATCAGGGTATTGACCGCACCTGGAACGGCTGCGGCCAGAGGACGGACCGTGGCGAAAGCGGCGTTATTTGCCGCGACCTCGCTCGTCCCGAGCACTGCCTTGTAGAACTCGTCCTCGAAGATCTCGAGCGCGAGCGCGAGGTCCAGCACGCCCTTGATGGCGGCGGGCAAGGTACCCTGCCCGTACACGTCGCGGCTCAACGCGGCGAGCGCGACGGGCACGGATGCGAGGGCAAGCGCCGCGACGATACCGGGGCGCGCGGGCGACCCATTCTCGATGTCTTCCTTGCGTGCAGCGAGGCGATCCAGGATTTCGGGATCGATCGCGTCCATAATTGGCTGATTATTCATTGCTCAGATATCTCCAGGTCGACGGATCGACGATCAGGACGGGTTAGGTGCGGGCTGGTCTGCGGTGGCCGCGCCGGTTGGGCCGGTACCGATGGACACGGGGCTGAGGAGCACATTGAGACCGGCAACGGCTGTGACTACAATGCCCGGCTCGGCCTTCACATCGAGGCCCGCTGCGTTGACGATATCGTCGCCAGCGAACAGGCGGCCGTTGTTGCCATCGCGGATGTCACGGATGGCCGCGGCATGACGCGCTTCCACCGACACGATCTTGCCGGCCACGAGCAGGTTCGCCGCGGACGTGAGATACTTGCCCGCGCCATTGTAGGCCGAGACGCCGGTGTCTTCCAGCAGCTGCGACGTGCGCAGCAGGATGTCGCGGTTCGCGACCAGCGACGCGACCGTGGCCGCGTTGAACGCGATCTTCGGAATGGCGGCCGTGCCGAGCACCATCTTGAAGAATTCCTCGTGGATGACCTCGTGCTTCTGGAGGTCCGACATCACTTCCTTCTCCGGGGCGCTGAGGGCGGCGAATCCGGCAGAACCGAGGGCAGTCGTGTAGAACGCCGCCTCGAGCTGCTCGAGTACGTACGCGTAGTTCAGGATGCCCGTGTCGTTCGACAGGTTCAGGCGATACCGATCCGGATCGAGTCGCGGATCGAGGCCCGGCTCCGTGATGCCCTTGTTGTCACTGCTGCATGCGGTGAAGACGGCGGGCAACATCAACACCGATCCGCCCATCGCCAGCACGCCCAGAAACCTCCGTCGCGTCGTCGCCTGCAGCAGCTGATCGCTGCTACTGATAATGAGTTCCTTGCTCTCGGGCATCTCCCCTCCCTCCCCGTAAATACCAGCCCTGGATACTCGAGGCGACGGGGCCAGCGATCGTCGACCTCTGCCCTGAACGTGGCGGTCGCCGCGTCAGGCCTCCAACAATATTTCATCAGCGTGCTCGTCCGCACATCGGCGATGCGCGATGGACGTGAAACGCGTTCGGACATGTGTATGGGCAGGTACGATGCCAGCGTCCGCGCCACAGTCATCAAGCGCGATGCACCAGCGCAATCACTCGAGGCGCGTATCGCGACCTCCAAGGGCATGTAACGCAAGAGCACGCTGAGTGCGGACATGGAGAAGGGGCGGCGCGGGATAGCCCGCCCCGCGGGCCCCCGCCCCCCCTCCCCCCATGTGCGGCATAGACCCGCGGGACGCGCCCCCCCACAGAAAATAATGCTTT
>JAJAYP010000258.1 GCA_026786185.1 Gemmatimonadaceae bacterium | reverse complement strand
CCGCATGAATCAGATGGTCGAGGATCTGCTCGACTTCACGCGTGGCCGCCTCGGGTCAGGCATGCCGCTCGTCCGCGAAACGATGGACATCGGGCAGATTGTCCGGCAGGCCGTGGAGGAGATGCGCGCGGCGCGACCGGGAAGCATGCTGCAGGTGACGACATCGGGCGCGTTGTCGGGTGAATGGGACAGCGGGCGGATCAGCCAGCTGCTGTCGAATCTCCTCGGCAACGCCGTACAGCACGGCGCGGACAGCGAAACGATCGGGGTGTCGGTGCAGGGAGAAGCATCGGAAGTGGTGGTACGAATGCATAACGGGGGCACTCCGATTCCGAGAGCCGACCTCGCCACGCTCTTCAGTCCATTCAAGCGACTGCGCTCCGGGCAGGCCTCCGCTCACGATTCGACGCATATGGGCCTGGGACTCTATATCGCTCAACAGATCGTGAGCGCGCATGGCGGCACGATCGACGTGCGTTCATCCGTGGAAGCCGGCACGCTCATCACGGTGCGACTACCGCGCTGACAGGCCCTGCGCCCGCCGACTGGTCGTCAGGACTCGCCCATGTTCAGCAGCACCTTTACCTGCTGGCAAAGCGCCGCGCGGTTCACGGGCTTCGTGAGGAATGCCTCGGCTCCCGCTGACAGTCCGTGCGCCCTCGAGTTGGGATCGTCCAGCGCGGACAGCATCACGATGGGAATATGGCTCGTGGCTGGATCCTCCTTGATCCGCGTCGCGACCTGATATCCCGTCATGCCGGGCATCATGATGTCAAGCAGCACGAGGTCGGGGGGATGATGCGCCACGGCCTCGAGCGCGGCCTCTCCGCTTCCGGCCGTCACGAGCTGGTAGCCCTCCGGCTCCAGCATGACCTCGAGCAGCTGGACGTTCAGGCGCTCATCGTCCACGATCAGCACGCGCGCACGGCGCGCGACTCCCGGCGCGCGCGTCATGCGCGAGCGAGATGATCGGAGACGGTCGCCAGGAAGTCGGCGTACCGCATGGGCTTCGCGATGTAACCGTCGCACCCCGCGGCGCGAATGCGCTCCTCGTCGCCCTTCATGGCGAGCGCCGTCAGCGCGATGACGGGAATGTGGCGCGTCGTCTCATCGCGCTTGAGCAGCATGGTGGCCTCGAGACCGTCCATGCCGGGGAGCTGGATATCCATCAGAATGAGATCGGGTTGTTCGTTTCGCGCCAGAGCGAATCCTGCCTCGGCGTCGACGGCGCTCAGGACCCCGTGTCCGGCCGACTCCAGAAGATACGTCGCGAGGCGCATGTTGGCCGGATTGTCCTCGATGATCAACACATTCGCCATGTCAGTGTGCCGCTGGGCGTCCGGCCATGGCGCGCCGCACTTCCGCCGTCAGGCGCGCCTCCGTGAAGTCTCCCTGTTCGATCACGCTCGACACGCACTCATTGAGTCGCGCGCGGTCGGCATCGCCGAGCAATGTAGCCGTCACGACGACGATCGGGATGTTGGCTGTCCCGGGATCGCGTGCGAGCACTTCCACCACGTCGAAGCCGTTCACATCCTGAACGTGCAGGTCCAGGATGATCAGGTCGGGCGCGCGCTGCCGTGCCAGCTCCGCCGCGTGCGCCCCGTCGCGGGCCCTGGTGACCGTCGAGGCGAACCCTTCCAGCGCGGCGAGGACGATCGCGATGGATGCGGGGTCGTCGTCGACGACGAGCACCTCCAGCGCCTGACCCTGCGGGCGATACAGCAGCCCGAGATCAGCGAGCGATGCGGACAGCTGGTGACGCGAGATCGGCTTCTCGACCACCGCGGCCGCACCCAGCGCAAAACCCTTGTAACGCTCACCCACGATGGAGATGATCACGACCGGGATGCGCCGAAGCTCCGGGATCTGCTTGAGGCGGCTCAGCACCTCCCATCCATCCATCTCCTTCAACAGGATGTCGAGGGTGATGAGCGAGAGTGGCTGTTTCGAAGCAAGCTCCAACGCCTCCTCGCCGGACGAGGCGTGAATCACGGTGAAACCTTCCGCTTCCAATTGGACGCGCACAAGCTGGGCCGATTTGTCGTCGTCCTCCACCACGAGCGCGGTCCGCTTCGTCACTGGGACTCTGCGTCGTTCCACCGGTGCGGGCACGCCGAACCTGACGACGTGCTCGGAGGGCACACGGAAGGGCAGCCACACCGTGAAGCACGATCCAACCCCGACCGTACTTTCCACCGCGACGGAACCGCCATGCAGCGCCGCGAGCTGTTTCACCATCGCCAGTCCGAGCCCCGTCCCCTCGAATTTGCGCGAGAGTCCGCTATCGATCTGGCTGAACGGCTTGAACAACCGCTCCAGTGCCTCTGGTGCGATGCCGATTCCGGTATCGCGAACGCTGATCTCCAGGAAATCGGTGACACCCTCACTGTCGGACGGGATATAGGGATCGATCATCGAAGTTCTCCGCGCTTCGACCGCTTCGCGCGACACGCGCCTCGCGCGCAAGGTGACCTCTCCCCCCTCACCCGTGAACTTGACGGCGTTGGAAAGCAGGTTGTAGGCGATCTGCTTTACCTTGCGTGCGTCCGCGAGCAGAATGCCGACTTCTGCGCCAGCGTTCATCGACAGGCGAATCTCACGCGCGGCGGCCTTTTCTCTGACCACCGAAAGGCTGTTCTCGAACAGCGATGACACGGCGACCGGCTCGAGATCGAGCAGCATCTTGCCCGCCTCCACCTTCGACAGGTCGAGGATGTCGTTGATGAGGGAGAGAAGGTGCTGCCCGCTCCCGAAGATGTCGCCGATGAATCCTTTCTGCTGCTCGGTGAGGTTGCCGAGCATGCCGTCCTTCAATACCTCCGAGAACCCGATGATGGCATTCAACGGCGTCCGCAATTCGTGCGACATGTTCGCGAGGAACTCGGACTTCATCCGGCTCGCGTTTTCCAGCTCCACGTTCGTCTGCTGCAGCGTTTCCTCGTAGCGCTTGAGCTCCGTGACGTCGCGTGCCGCGGCGAACATCCCCTGGAGCCGGCGGTCGCGGTCGTGAAAGGTGCTCGCGTTGTACGAGACGACGGTGAGCTTCCCGTCCCGCGCGCGGGCGGTCAGCTCGTAGTTGGTGACCTTCCCCTCGTTCAACACCCGGCTGATCGCCGCCTCGGCGCGAGCCGGATCGGTGAAGTAATTCCTGAACGGAGCACCGATCAGCTCGTCGCGCGTGCAGCCCGTGAGCGCCTCCGTCTGCTTGTTGACGTCGGTGATGATGCCGCGCGGATCGGTGGCCATCAGGGCATCGATGTTCGACTCGATGAGCGAGCGTGTGTAGAAGTGCTGGTCACGCAGGCGCTGGTCGAGCTTCATCCGCTCTTCCTCCACCTGCTTGCGCGCGGTGTTGTCCGTACCGATCAGCAGGTAGCCGATGATGGCATCGTCCGCGTCGCGCAGCGCCGTCACCGACACGACGGCGGGAAACCGGCTGCCGTCCTTGCGAAAATAGGTGAGCTCGTAGATGTCCTCGATGCCGCGCGACGCCTTGAAGACCAGCGCCTCGAACCCCGGCGTGATGGGCGTGCCCAGCTCGAGACTGAGCGCGGTGGCGCGCGCAATGACTTCCTCGGGATCGGAGATGTCGGCCGGAGTGATCCTGTCGATCACGTCGGCCGCCGTGTACCCCAGCATCCGCTCTGCACCCACGTTGAAGATCTGGATGACGCCCTTCGCATCGGTGGCGATGCTCGAGAAGTTGGCGCTGTTGAAGATGGCTCGCTGCAGTGCGCCCGCCTTGAGGAGCGCGTCCTCCGCTTCCTTGCGCGCTGTGTTGTCGGTGCCGATGAGCAGGTAGCCGATGATCTGGTCCTCCGCATCGCGCAGCGCCGTCACCGACACGACGGCAGGGAACCGGCTCCGATCCTTGCGGATGTACGTGAGCTCGTAGATGTCCTCGATGCCGCGTGACGCCTTGAAGACCAGCGCCTCGAAGCCGGGTGTGATGGGCGTGCCCGCCTCGACGCTGAGGGCATTGGCTCGCGCGATCAGCTCGCCGGGATCGGAAATATCGGCCGGCGTGATCCGGTTCACGACGTCAGCCGCGGCGTAGCCCAGCATCCGCTCGGCGCCCACGTTGAAGATCTGGATCACTCCCCTGGCATCCGTCGCGATGCTCGAGAAGTTGGCGCTGTTGAAGATGGCGCTCTGGAGGGCTCCGGTCCGCAGCAACGCTTCCGCGTGACGGACGTCGATGGCCGTGCTTCCTTCGGCAGGAGTCTGCTTCATGCTGACCTCGTTGGCGCCGACATGGCGGGCGCACTGGGATCGGCCGCGCTCGACGAGGAGCTTCGGCCTGCGATCTCTGAGGTGTAGATACCGAAGATGATGTCGCGGTGGGGCGTTGGATCGTCGTCGGTGAGCGTGCCCGGAATCAATCGGCGCAGCGCGGCCAGCGCGCGATCGTAATCCCACCGGGCAAACGCAGAATCTCGCGGGGTGAACTGCCCCTTGACGACGACACTGCTCCAGTCGAAGAGCCCTCGCACCTCGTCCGTCTCGAAGGCGCACCACTGGTTATGAGCCAGGCTGAGCAGTTTGGCGCCCTGACTCGTGCGCCCGAAGATCCACGGGTCGGTGAAGACGTAGTGGACCGGCTCGACGTCCACACGGTCGTGCAGCGAAAAAGCGATCCGCCCCACGTGATTGCGTTCGAGCAGGGCGCGTGACTCTTCAGCCCTGAGTGCGCGGACGATCGGTCTGGCGAGGGATGGCATAGGCCCACTCGATGCAAGTTCGACTCCCGCTGCGACCGGTCGAGTTTGTAGTGCCGTGCGGGATTCCATCCCTTGGCATATCGTATCGCATGGGATGCAACGTCGAAGGAATATCGGCTGGCGCTGACCAACCTCGCCTGGCGCAACTCGCGTCACCCCGGCGCGCGCCGTGGCGGCGGAGCGGTCGTCCGCCGCGATGATGCACCGGCTACTGATCAGCGACGCGCGCCAGGATCTGGCGCGCGTGGCGCACGCGCAACAGGAGTATCTCGATACCAATCCGTATCGTGTCATTCACGGATACGACGCACGTGGCGGCCTGTACACGGTGCGCGTCGAGGTGACTCGCAGCCTGCCGTCGCCGATTTCCGAACACGCGGCCCGTGTGGTGCAGCAGCTGCGCAGCGCCCTCGATGCGATCGCCGCCACGCTCGCAACGCCCGGCCAGCTGCCATCTCCGGCGACGAAACCGATTCGTTTTCCGATCCACGACTCCCTGCCCGAGTTCGCCCAACGTAGCCGTGGCGCACTGGCGACGATGACGGCGGAGGCGCAGGCGACGATCGAGGCGCTGCAGCCATACCATCGGCTCGGCGGCTACCGCAACGATCCCCTCTGGCTCCTTCGCGAGCTGGCAGTCGCCGGCGTCCCCACCCTGGCCGCAGGGTCACTGGGAGCGGAGACGGCAATCGGCGTCAACACCTGCCGGCACGTCGACATCACCGGTGACCTGCGCGTCGACGGCGGGCCGTTCGCGCACGGCCAGGTGATCGCCTCCATCGCCGCGCGCGTCGCTGGCCCCGACCCCAAGCTCGACCTCTTCCTGCGGCCGCAGTTCCAGCTGGCGTTCACCAGTGGTGGCCCGGCGCGCGGCGCTCCGCTCGTGCCGACGCTGGGCGCGCTGTGCGATCGGGTCGAGCAGATCGCATCGACGCTTCTCGACATCCCCTGAGCGGACGCCGTACCTTGGGCGTCACCCTCACTGGAGCCCGTTGCATGCCCTCTGTCGCTGTTCGTCGAATGATCCCCATTGCCGCGTGCGCGCTCGCGATCATCCTGCCCATGCGCGCCAACGCGCAGCGCACCGACATCAACTTCGCCGATTCGATCAAGTACCGGTACGCCGCCACCCCACGACTCGAGTCGCTGAAGGCAGAGGCAGCGCGTGAGATCGACGCGAAGGCGAAGATGATCCAGGTGATGGTCGATCAGGTGTTCTCGTTCGCGGAGCTCGGCTTCCAGGAAGTGGAGACGTCCCGCTACCTCACGAAACTGCTCGAGGACAACGGCTTTACCGTCGAGCGCGGCGTGGCCGGCATTCCCACCGCCTTCGTCGCCCGATGGGGCTCGGGGAAGCCGGTCATCTCGCTCGGAAGCGACATCGACGACATCCCCCAGGCGTCCAACAAGCCCGGCGTCGGCTATTTCGACCCGATGGTGGCAGGAGCCCCGGGCCACGGCGAGGGGCACAACTCCGGCATGCCGCTGAACATCGCGGCGGCGATCGTGGTGAAGCGGATCATGGAGCGTGACAAGATTCCCGGCACGCTCGTGCTCTGGCCCGGCGTCGCCGAGGAGCAGATGGCGGGCAAGGCATTTCTCGTCCGCGCCGGGGTTTTCAAGGACGTCGACGTCACGCTCTTCACCCACGTCGGCAGCGCACTCGGCGTCTCGTGGGGCCAGTCGAGCAGCAACGCGCTCATCTCGGCAATCTTCAAGTTCAAGGGCTCCAGCGCGCATGCCGCGGGTGCGCCATGGCGCGGGAAGAGCGCCCTGGATGCCGTGATGCTGATGGCGAACGGATGGGAGTACCATCGCGAGCATCTCGAGCTGCCGTCACGCTCCCACTACGTCATCCCGGACGGAGGTGACCAGCCGAACGTCGTGCCGAGCACGGCGAGCATCTGGTTCTATTTCCGCGAACGGGATTACGCGAAGACGCTGCCGATGTTCGAGGATGCGAAGAAGATGGCGCAGGGTGCGGCGCTGATGACGGGCACGAAGGTGGACACGGTGATGATGGTGGGCTCGGGCTGGAGCGGACATTTCTCGCGCCCGATCGCCGAGGCGATGTTCCGGAACATCGAGAAGGTGGGTACGCCCGCGTGGGACGCAAAGGATCAGGCGCTGGCGCACGGACTGCAGCGCGAGATTGGCGTCGCCGACAGTGGTCTCACCGGGAAGCCCGGCCGCCTGGGCGGCCCGGTCAACGAGGCCACGCGCATGGGTGGTGGCTCCGATGACATCGGCGACGTGAGCTGGAACGTCCCGACCATCACGCTCAATTATCCGTCCAACATTCCGGGACTGCCCGGACACAACTGGGCCAACGCGATCGCGATGGCGACGCCCATCGCGCACAAGGGCGTCGTTGCCGGTGCGAAGGTGCAGGCGATGACGATGCTCGACATCCTCCTGACTCCGCAGGTCGTCACGGACGCGTGGGACTACTTCAACACCGTGCAGACGAAAACGACCAAGTACCGGTCGTTCTTCGCGCCCACCGACCAACCACCGATCTGGCTCAACGCCGCCATCATGGAGAAGTATCGTCCCGAGATGCGGAAGTACTATTACGATTCCACGAAATACGGCACGTATCTCGAGCAACTCGGCATCACCTACCCGACCGTGCGCGCCGTAGTGCCCTAGAGATTGCGGCGGTTCAGTTCGCGCACGGCGTGGTCGACGGCGCGCGCCGTGAGGGCCATGTACGTTTCCGATGGATTCACGCATGAGCTGCTCGTCATGCATGCGCCGTCGGTGATGAACAGGTTCTTCACGTCGTGCGCCTGGTTGTGCGCGTTGAGCACGGACGTCGCCGCATCGCGCCCCATGCGCGCCGTGCCCATCTCGTGGACACTGAACCCCGGCGGCGCGTCGTCGTCCCACATCTGCACATCCGTGCAGCCCGCCGCCTCGAGCATCTCGACGGACTGCTGCTTGAGGTCGCGGCGCGCCGCCCGCTCGTTCTCGCTCCAGCCACAGTGCAGGCGAAGGATGGGGATGCCCCATCGGTCCCGCCGCTCGGGGTCCAGGTCGGCATGGTTCTCGTGCCGAGGCAAACACTCGATGTACCCTTGCATCGACACCTGCCATGGTCCGGGCTCACGCAGCTCATCCTTGAGCGCGGCGCCAAAGCCCGGCTCGCGTCCGGCGCGCTGCCACGACGGACGGCTCGCGCCCGCCTGGATACCATAACCACGAAGGAAATCCACCTGCTTGTCACCGGCGCCGACATTCCGGAAGCGCGGGATGTAGGTACCCGTCGGTCGCCGGCCGTAGACGTACTGGTCGACCAGTCCCGGCATCGTGGCTCGTGCGCCCGCCTTGGAGAGATGATCCATCACGTTGTGCCCCAACTCGCCGCTCGAGTTCGCGAGTCCGGTAGGGAAACGCGCGCTCGTGGAGTTGAGCAGGATCTGCGCGGTGCCGAACGTGGACGCGTTGAGGAAGATCAACCGCGCATGATATTCGCGCTCGGCCCCCGTGTGCGCATCGAGCACGCGAACGCCCGACGCGCGATCACGTTTGGCGTCGTACAACACCCGGTCGACGATCGCGTCGGTAACGATCGTGAGCTTGCCCGTCCGCTGCGCCGCGGGGAGCGTCGAGCTCAGGGAGCTGAAATACGCGCCGTAGCTGCAGCCCCGGGCGCACTGGTCGCGCGCCTGGCATGCCTGCCGGCCATTGAGTGCGCGCGTGAGGTTGGCCACTCGCGTCACCGTCATGTATCGCTCCGGAAAGGCCGTCTCGATGCCCCGCTTCATGGCCTGCTCGGCACAGTTCATCTCCCACGGTGGGAGCAGGTCGCCATCGGGGAGGTGCGGGATGCCGCGTCGCTCACCCGCGACGCCGATGAATCGCTCGACGTGCGAGTACCAGGGCTCGAGATCCCGGTACCGGATGGGCCAGTCGACGCCATGTCCATCGCGGGCATTCGCTTCGAAGTCGAGATCGCTCCACCGCCAGCAGGCACGGCCCCAGATCAGCGAGCGTCCGCCGAGCTGATAACCGCGGATCCAGCGAAACGGCTTGTCGTCGTCGACCGCGTACGGATGCTCGCGGTCGTTGACGAAGAAGTGCTTCGTGGCCTCGCCGAATGCGTAATTCCGGCTCTGGATCGGATAGTCGCGAGCGTACAGTGCCGGATCGCCACGTCCCCGGTGCGGCAATTCCCACGGCTGTAGCCACTCGGACACATAGTCCTTTCCGTGCTCCACGTGCCGGCCCCGCTCGATGACGAGCGTACGCAGTCCGTGCTCGGTAAGCTCCTTGGCGGCCCAGCCGCCCGTGATGCCCGATCCGACGACGATGGCATCGTAGGGTTCCGCACGCTGCCGCGTCATGTCGGCCTGCGCGTGAGCGAGATGGGGACGATCAGACCGACCACGCGCGCCCGACGGTCGCGAATGGCACGCATCCGTCGAATCGGCCGGGCACCCGCGCGTACTTCAGCTCGCGCGTCGCGCCCGCCTCGGAGGTGTAGTAGCCGAGGAGTGTGAGCTCCTTCATCGAGCGAAAGAAAAGCTGGCGCGTCGCGCCTCGATATGCCTCGGCATCGAAGGGCAGGAGTATGTCGCGCTGCCTGGACGGGGACAGGCGCACGAACGATTGGCCGCTCGCACTCCTTGCGCTCGCGTCCACGTCCGCCAACCCCGCGAGGAACGCCGAGCGTTCGTCCGTCGAGTAGTACTCGGCGAGCATCGTGTCGATGAAGCGATGCACGCCGACATCCCGAGCGCCTGGTGTGTCCGTCCTCGGAATGATCTGGTCGGCAATGGCGGCTACCAGGTCACCCTGCTCGGGGGTGAGTGCGCGCGGCGACCAGCGCTCGCCCTCCGCGGAACGCGCCTCACATCCAGCGAGCACGGCCGCGATGGTCGGCGCCGAGATCGCGCCGCCCAGCAGTAGTGCCGCACGCCGAAGCGCCTCGCGACGGTCGATGGACTTCGATGATTCGTGCATGCCCTCTGGCAGTCGCACGACGTCGACTGCAACGTTGAAGTGCAGTCGAAGTACGGTCGTGCGCAGTGCGTCGCAAGAGTCGAGTGACGTCCTCCGCTCCGGGTGTGACGTCGTCGTCCGCCTGTCGCCCGGTCACCGCAGTGGCGAGCCGCGACGATTCCGGTCCTTCTCGAGGAGGTTGCATGAAAGATCCTCGCGTGCCGCGCCGCACCTTCCTCGCGGCCGCCGCCGGTGCCGTGGGCGCCGCGCTCGG
>JAJAYP010000257.1 GCA_026786185.1 Gemmatimonadaceae bacterium | reverse complement strand
TGAAATGACATACCCACGCACCTAAACCCCGCCCTAAGGCCAAAAAAACAACCGGGGCCGTGGCTAACCGCCTCGAACCCGCTCCGCACACCAGGAAAATCAGCTCATCCACATTCGCTGAACCCGCACACATGACATTTTACACAACCTTCCGCGTACTCCAGCTGCGACCCGCAATCGGGGCACGTCCCCATGAAGGTCTCGCCACCATTGTACGCCTGATAGCTCATCTCGGACGACTGCGAACCAGCCTGCCCAACCGGCGACCGCACGACGACTGACTCCGGCACGATCTGCGTCCCACTCGGCGGCGTGTGCGTCGGCAGGAGATCCTGCTGCACCCCCTGCTTGTCCCGCCACCATTGCTCGAGCGCAATGCCGAAGGCATACGGCACCGACAACACCTTGTTCGGTCCAAGTCCCACCGCGCGATCAGAGGAAATGCCGCGCAACTGCCGGTGCACTTCCATGATCGGAATGCCGGACCGCAACGCCAACGAAATCAACCGCCCCATCGCCTCGGCATCCGCCATCGCGGAACCGCCAGCCTTCCCCAAAGTGATGAACACTTCGAACGGCTGATTCTTGTCGTCCTCCGTGATGTTCACGAACATCGTGCCGAGCGGGGTCTCCAGACGATGCGTCGTACCACGAAGCTTGTCGGGACGCGACCGCTTCGCCCGCCGCTGCAACGTCTCGGCCTCCGCATCAAACAGCTGCTTCCGCAACCGATCGACCTCGGCATCCTTCTCCGCCATCTGCCCCATCAGTTCCCCAACCTCGCGACGCGAATCATTCGCCGACGCCGCGGCGGGCTCCGCACGCTTGGCCGCGGCCGTCGCCGTCGCGCCAGTGCTCAACACCTGCGCATCACGCGACCCATCGCGATACACGGTGACGCCCTTGCACTTCATGTCGTACGCCATCTCGTAGATCGCGCGCACGTCTTCAACCGTGGCGGCGTGCGAGAAGTTCGTCGTCTTGCTGATCGCCGAATCGCAATGATCCTGGAAGGCGGCCTGCATGCGCACATGCCACGAGGGCGCGATGGCGTTCGCGGTGACGAACACCCGCTGCCACTTGGAAGGCACCTCGGGGAAGTTGACGTGCCCCTCCTTCGCGATGGACTCCATGAGCCCCTCGCTGTACCAGCGCTCGCGCTTCGCGATGGCGACGAAATCCTCGTTCACGTCGGGCATCATCACGCCAGCCTGATTGCGCATGAAGGCGACGGCGAACAGCGGCTCGAGACCGGAGGAACAGCCGGCGATGATGGAGATGGTGCCGGTGGGCGCAACCGTCGTGACGTTGCAGTTGCGCAGCATCTGCTTCGGACGAATGCGCTCTCCGTTCTCATCGCGCGCACAGGTCTCGTCGGGTCCGAAGATGGACCGCGCCCACTCGGGGAATGGTCCGCGCTCGTTCGCGAGTCGCTCGGACTCCTTCTTCGACTCCACATCCAGAAACTCCATCACCTTCCGGCCGAACGCGACGCCTTCGGCTGTGTCGTACGCGATACCGAGCCGCACGAGCGCGTCGGCAAAGCCCATCACGCCAAGCCCAATGCGACGGATGCGCTTGGACAACGCGTCGATCTCCGGCAGCGGATACTTGTTGACGTCGATGATGTTGTCGAGGAAATGCGTACTGAGCTGGATGTCGCGACGGAACGCGTCCCAGTCCATCGTCGCCTGCTGCCCCGCGGCCTCGCGCACGTACAGCCCGACGTTGATGGAGCCCAGGTTGCACACGTCGTACGGCAGCAGCGGCTGCTCGCCACACGGGTTCGTGGCTTCGTACGCGCCAAGATGCGGCACGGGGTTGTAGCGATTCGCCTCGTCGACGAAGAAGCAACCCGGCTCCCCGGTGCGCCACGCGCCCAGGATCATCTTGTCCCACACCATGTTCGCGTCGAGCTCCCCGACGACGGCGCCGTTCGACGGATCGATGAGGTCGTACGACGTCTTGTTCCGCACCGCGTCCATGAACGTCGTCGTCACCGCGAGGGAGATGTTGAAGTTCGTCACCTGCGTGAGATCTTCCTTGCAGGCGATGAAGTCGAGCACGTCCGGATGATCGACGCGCAGAATCCCCATGTTCGCACCGCGTCGCGTGCCGCCCTGCTTCACGGCATCGGTGCTCGCGTCGTACAGCTTCATGAAGGAGATGGGCCCGCTGGCGACGCCGGTGGTGGAGCGCACCATGGCGCCCTTGCCACGCAGCTTGGAAAACCCGAAGCCGGTGCCGCCGCCACTCTGATGGATGATGGCCATCGACTTGAGCGTGTCGTAGATGCCGTTCTTGCCGTTCGCCAGCGCATCCTCGACCGGCAGCACGAAGCAGGCGGAGAGCTGGCCGAGCGGTCGGCCGGCGTTCATGAGCGTCGGCGAGTTGGGCTCGAACCGGCGCTGCGTCATCAAATAGTAGAACTCCTCGGCTTTCGCCCGCACGGCGTCTTCGGTCGCGCCGTATCGCCCATCTGCCTCCGCCACCACGGTCGCTACGCGCCAGAACAACGCCTCCGGCGTCTCGGTCGGCGCCCCCGTCTTGTCCTTCACGAGGTAGCGCTTCCCGAGCACGGTGCGCGCGTTGGACGACAACGTCACGGGACCGCTGGGATGTGGGGACGACAAGGACATGAGCGACTTCTCCCGGGGATGCTTGAAACGATATGGTGACGATACGCCGCGGACGAACTGGCGTGAAGATCAGGCTGGCTGGCACCGTGCTGTCTGACCCGGCGTCGGGTAGGACTCGGTGGGACGGTGAGTTTACCCACGCTCGTGTTTCCACGCCAGTAGTGAGCTAACCCACTGCCGTACCTGCACTTGCAATATCAGCATCACGAAGCTGGAAACGTCCGGCGCGAGACGTTGATAAGATGTTGACGAGTGATGGAGATACACCGTACGTGATGACGACAGTGCCGAAAAAATGCCTGATGCCTCATTCAAGTTCCAACTGAGTAACGACTTGTCGCGACGCTCGAGTCCGCCTCCACCAGCCGGAGACGAAGCCGAAGGCGACACCGTAGAGCCAGCGCGGTCGCCCGAATTTGCCTCGATACACATTCAGGAATCGTGCCCGTAGAAACACCGAAATCGGGCCCTGCTAGGCGTCGTCGTACCGACCCGCGCGATACTCCAGGCGCAGCGCGACGTACGACGCCACGGTCCGTGTGATGCGCGCGCGCTCATCCTCCGACGTCGCGCGGATTACTCGCCCGGGCACGCCGATCACGAGCGAGCCAGGCGGGATGACCATCCCTTCGGTGCATACCGCGCCGGCCCCGACGATGGAGCCGCGACCGACGACGACCTGATTGAGGAGGATCGCCCCCATCCCGATGAGGCAGTCGTCGTGCACGGTCGCGCCGTGGACGATCGCGCGATGCCCGATCGCCACGCGGTTGCCGATCGTGCACGGCACGCCTTCATCAACATGGATGATGGATCCGTCCTGCACGTTCGACTCCTCGCCGACGACGATCGCCGCAGTGTCGCCGCGCAGCACGGCCATGGGCCACACGCTGGCGCGCGCGCCGAGGGTCACGTCGCCGATGACGTGCGCGGCAGGGTGGACGTAGGCGTCAGGATCGATCGTCGGCAGAGTCGATCCGCGCTTACGGACTTTCGTAGGCCTGAATCGTCCATTGCGATCCAGTGGCGAAGCCGGGCAATCGGCGTGGGTTGAACACACTGAGACTCACCGCGGCGCCGCCTTTCACTCCGGCCGGCATCCCCGTCAGCTTGAGCGTGCAGCCGGCGAGAACGAGTCCCTTTACGGGCACGTCGTTGCTGATGAGCGTACAGGTGCCGAGCGCGGTGTACGTGCCATCCGGCAGTTCGAAACGGGCGTAGAAGTTCTGCTGGAGGCCCGGAGGAAATGCGAAGTTGGTGATTTGCGCGCACGCGAGCGCGGTGCCGATGCGCCGCGCGTCGTCGTTGACCATTCTGCCATCCGATGCCCGCGTCCGTACACTGAACTCGCTCGCATTGAGCCTGACGTTCACCGAAAACGGCGCGGTTGCGCAGAAGGCCGCGGCGCCCGTGACTTCGGGATCTTCCTCCGTCCGGAACTGGTACACGCGAACGCCATCGCTCGCCGGCAGCAGCGCGACGAGCGCGGCATCCGGTGCCATGGGCTGCGGTGCGCCGGCATCACAGCCGAGCGAGATGACGGTCACCATCGCGACGATGGTGAAACGAGGTGGACGCATTGTGGTGCCTCCGGTGCGGAGGGTCTCGAGCGCCTTCGCGAGCGCGTCATCGCGCGTCGACTATCACTCGGCTCGAAGCTCGCGTCGCTGGATTGGAGGCGTCGCGGGCCGGGTGCAACGCTACGACGACAAGACCGGCAGGGCAAGGAACCCGAGCGCGCCAGCTAGAACGCCAAGCCGAACGCCACATACGCGCTCGCTCGGCGCGCATTCGTCACATCGCGCCCCACGACGGGTGCCGCGACGCCGACGCGTATCGCCTGCGGGGCGTCCCACTGCAGGAGCGCCGCCGAGATGCCGAGCTCCGCGCCAACGCTGGCAATGGTGCGGCCGATGCGAGGCGCAGGAGAGCAGATGGACAGATACAGCGGATCGCGCGCGCACGTCGCGACACCGGCGTCAGCGAACGCGGTGAGCGACGAGCGATCGAAAAAGAATGGCAGCAGCCGCAGTCCGCGTCCGCCAAGCACGAATGGCGCGCGGTACTCGAGCGACGCCGCCGCCGCGCTCGTACCGTACACGGATGCGCTCTCGAAGCCGCGCACGCCAAACGTGCGTCGACCCTCGCCTACGTTGTAGCCCGGAATGATCTCCACCGACGTGCCGCTCGTGCCGCCCACCTCGAGCGCCGTCGCCGCTCGGCGATCGGCAAACCCGCCGGCGACGCGCACGGCGAGTACATGATGCGCGAACCCCGGCAGATCGAGCGAGCGATAGCCCGTGGCCGTGCCGACCACGCTCAGCGACGCCGTTCGGCTCGCCGCATCGGTGCGCAGCCGTTCTCGTGCCGTGAATGCGAGCGCGACGCCATCTTCCGGAGAGATGCTGAGCGCCGGCCGCCGCGAATTGACCCACCCCGCGCCGACGAACAGGCGCGGATAGTCGTACGTGCGGCCGAAGCTCGCATCGAGGCGCGACAGCGTCTGTCCCGGATCGGTCGCGAAGCGGCGCCGCTCCATGCCCAGGCCGATACTCACGTTCGAGTAGGTTCGTACTCGCGGACGCACGAACGTCGCAGCGAGCACGACATCCTGCGTCCGCTTGAGCAACGTGCCCTGCACCGCGCCGCTCGAATCCACGACGCTGCCCAGCGACGTCCAGTCCTGCGCCACCGCCGCGTCGATCACCGGACGGCGCAGCCCCGCGTAGCGATAGAAGAGTCCGCCCACCGCGCCCTCTCCAGACGTGGATAGCGCCGCGTAGCCGGAGTAGAGATGCCGGTTCAGCGCGTCCGCTCCACTGGTGGTCGCGCCGAGCCGCGTACCTCGCACGTTGCCCGCCTCGATGATGGGATACCAGTAGCGCGGGCGCGCAGAACGCCATGGCGAATAGCGTCGGTAGTCGCCTGCGGCGAGTTGCTGCGAGTCGACGCGAGCCGGCGCGGGAAGGCTGTCAGGGAGCCTGGCGGCTCGTTCACCCAGTGCCTGCGATGGCACGGGCGCGACGCCGATGTGATATCCATCCGCGCGCAGTGTCGTGGCTACGAGTAGCGGACCACCAGGCGAAATATCGGGCGCGAAGAGGGCGGCGCCATCGTGTGCCCGCGTGAGCGCCTGCGTGAACCCCGTTCCATGGTAAGCCACCATCTCCGGACTGCCGAAGCGCTCGCTGATCCACACGAGACTCGCACCGCGCCACCGTGGCGACGCGATCACGTACCGGCCGCGATCGAGCGCACTCGCGCTGTCCGACCCGACGTCGATGAGCTCGAGCGAAAACTCGCCGCCATGGCGGCGCCTTACAGCGGCGACGACACGTCCGTCCGGCGACCAGGCCGGCTCGCTCCACGTTTCGTCCGGCCCCGCGCTGCGAAGCACGCGCTGCATCCGGCCAGCGGAATCGAGCAGCACGAGGCTCGAGCGCGCCGGCTGAAGCTGAACGGCGACGATGGTTCCGTCTCGCCGCGCATCGGGTTGCAGTAGTCGAGCGGACGACGTCAGCCGTTGGACCCGCCCATCTGGCCACTGGCGATACAGATCGGAGCGTACCTCGGAGGGAGCGACGAAATCGGGGCTGCTGTAGAGCAGCGACCCGTCGCCCAGCGGGACGTTCGCGCTGCGCCCGTCGCGACGCCCGAGTCGGCGGCGATCGCCATTCGGCGAGACGACGTACGCGGCGTTGATGTCGCGTCCGTCGGTGGCGCTATAAACGATCGAGCTGGAGTCGATCCAGCGCGGACTCGACGCATACAGGCTGCGCGTCGTCAGCTCACGCCAGCCGGGCAGCGGTGTGGTGGCACCTCCGGCGGCGCGGGCCACCGAATCGCGCCAGGCGTCGAACGCCGTGCCGAACGAGCTTCCGAACGCCTGACGTGCCGGCCGGCCGAGTGCCAGGGGAATGAGCTGCGCGCTTTGCCGCTCCACGAATGTGCCGATGGCCGACTCGCCGCGCGTTTGCGACAGGTACTCGAGAAATAGCGCGCCATATCCGTATGCCCCTTCCCCACCGGGAAAGCCGGGTGCGCCGAGACTGAGCTGATCCAGACGCGGTAGCCGCCCCTCCCGCGCCGCGGCGCGCGCGACGACACGGTTGTGAGGCTGGCGCAGCCTTCCGCCTTCCGTCAGCCGCGATTCATAGTAGACCGCAAGCCCCTCGATCAACCATGACGGCGCGTACACGTTGGGAAAGAGAAAGGGCGCTCGCCCGAATACTCGCTGCGCACCCTCCCAGATCCCGCGCGACCGGTCGAGATGGAAGACGTGCGCGAGCTCGTGCGTCACGACGATCTCGATCCAGTCGTCGTTGAAGCGCAACCCCGCATTCTCGATGGGCGGGGTGGCGAAGATGTTGATACGATTGCTCGGATATGGCGTCGCGTTGCCGTTCGCATAATCGGCGTCGTCCGAGACGACGAGCTCGATCATGCCGCGCGGTTTCACGAGCTCGCGACTCAGTTGCGTGTACGCACGCTCCGCCGCCGCGGCAGCGACGCGTCCCTCGCGCTCGAGACCCTCGGCGACGTGCACACGAAAGTGCGGCGTCTCGAGCGTGCGATAACGATGATAGGGTGCGGGCTGTGCACCAGCCGACCCAGCCAGCGCCCCCAGCAGGAGCGCAGCGACAACGCAGCCGCGCGCGAGCGGGCTCACTGCGACGCCAGAGTCCGGAAGTACTGCTCGACGCCGTCGGCAACGCCGCGCGCATACCGTTCCTGGTACTCCGGCGTGCGCAACGCGGCTTCCTGATCCGGGAGCATGATGAACGCGCCCTCGCAAAGCACAGCCGGATACCAGGTGCCGCGCACGACGGCGAGGTTGTCGTAGTTCACGCCCAGATCGAGCAGGCCCATCTGCGGCACCATGCCGCGCTGCACGGCGCGCGCGAGCGGCTCGCTGTGCGTGCGGAAAAAGTAGGTGCCCGTGCCGGGCGCGACGAATGGATTCACGCCGTCCGGATACGCGTTCAGGTGAATGGACACGAACGCATGGACGTTGGCGCGCCGCGCCATGATGGGCCGATCGCCGAGCGCGATGGCGGAGTCGGTGGTGCGGGTCATCAGGACGGCGGCGCCGCGCTCCTCGAGCATGCGCTTGAGCCGCACGCTGATGGGCAGCGTCGCCTGGGCCTCGTAGAAGCCCGTGGGCCCGGTGGAGCCGCCCGGCGGATGACCGGCGTCGACGGCGATGGTAAGACCGGACAGCGGCCGGCGCGGATCGATGGCCGGCCGGCCCCGCAGCCGCAGCACGAGGGCATTGTTCTCCCAGAACACGAGATATCCGAACGGTGCCGCGCGCAGGTTGACGGTGATCTTCGCCCGCTCCGATGACTCCTGCGCCCACTCGACGGAGCGCACCATGGAGTCCTGCGGCGCGAAGTTCACGATGTCGGTGTTCACGCGGACGTCGTACAGCGTCACCACGATGGCGCGGTCGAGCTCCTCCACGAAGTACGGCGCACGCGGACCGATCGGCATGATGACATCCACGCCCTGCGGCGCGCCGCGGACACGCATGTTGGACGCGACTCGGCGCGGCGCGGGTGTGTCGGCGGGCAGGTCGATCGCCTCGGCAGAGTCGACGTACACGTCGAGCGCGCGGTCGAGGCGGACACGCGCCATGCTGCCGGTGCGCGCGAGCAGCGGCACGATGGTGCCGGGCGTGAAGAACCACTTGTACGTGCCGCCCACGAGCGGACGCCCGATGATCACGCGATCGGTATCCGACGCCGCACCTGGCTGGCCCAATTGCACCCAGCCGATCGGCTCCTCCTGCGCCAGCCGCGTGCGCAGCGAATCCACGCGCGCCGAAAGGGCCGCGATGGTGTCGGCGCGCGAGGTCGGCTGGGAGTCGGGCCTGGCGGCGGGCGCGCTGTCCGTTGCGGGCGCCGGGGCCACGGCGCGCTCCGGGTAGCGAATGGTGTGCGTCGCACGCGCGGTGTCGGCGCCTCGCGACGCCACCAATTCATACCGTGGCGCATCGGCGGGCGGATTGACGACGAACGCCATGTAGGCGCCGTTCGCATATACGCGCGCCGGCGCACCGTTCACGGTGAGGCGCGCCTTGCCGCTCCCGATGGATCCGAAGATGAAGTTCGAGTCGCGAGAGGTGACCACGGCATCGACGCGCGGGTACTGAACGCGGATCGCGAGCGGACCGTCCAGCTCGGGCACGGGTGGGAGAGGGAGCGCTGGCGCGGCGCCGGAGCCCATGGGGACTGGCGAGGTTCCGACACCCGGCGCTCCGGCGCATGCGAGCGCGGCGGCGAGCGATGGCGCCAGCGCGGCGCGTGCGAGTCGGGACAGCATCATGGCGTGAAGCTAATCCGGCGCGCGGCACGAGCGCGAGGCATGGCTCGAGACCATGATAAATGGTGTTGGCGCGCCCGTTTCGCGTTCCCTATATTCGCGCCGCAACGGAAGGCGCAGGGGCAGTGCGCCGACCGCGAATCCCCGGCCAGGCCGCCGTCGTAGGGTGTGATAGAGCCTGTGCGGACCCGGTTTCTCGTCCGGCCCGGTGTCCGAGGTACGCTGGGGAGCTACATTCGCTGTGGGAATCGGTTGCCGACCCCGCGTTCACGATCGATGCGGCGGCGCTGAGCAACAAGATGCGGCAGGAACTCCTGGAAGCGCTCGCAACCTGTGAAAGCCCCTGATCTCGTGACCGTGCCCAACCCTTCGCTTCCGAAGCACTCGCCGCGCGAGCCGGTGATCGTCCACGTCTTCGGGCGCACGGACGTGGGACGCACGCGCGAGCACAACGAGGATGCGTTCGTCGTCGCCGACCTGACGCGCGGCACGTCCTCCCTGGAGCCCGAGCTGCTCACGCACACGGTGGGCGATCACGGGACGCTGTTCATGGTCGCGGACGGCATGGGCGGCGCCGCGGCGGGCGAGATCGCCAGCGCGATGGCGATCGACGTGGTGCTCGAGGAGCTCACCGCTGCGCTCACCGGCGACGAACGGCCGACGGACGCGGTATTCGCCGCGGCGATCAAGCGCGCGACCGCTGCGGCCAATGCACACATCCACACCTTCGCGCTGGAGCATCCCGAGTTCCGTGGCATGGGCACCACGGCCACTGTCGCCGGCGTGCTCGGCGACACGCTCTACCTGGCCCAGGTGGGCGACAGCCGAGCGTACCTCGTGCGCAATGGTGTGGGACGACAGATCACGAAGGATCAGTCGCTCATGCAGAAGCTGATCGAGGCGGGCGAGCTCACGGAGGAGGAGGCCGAGCAGAGCGAGCGGCGCAACATCATCCTGCAGGCACTCGGGCCCGAGGCGACGATCAAGGTGGACCTCACCCATCAGACCGTGCGCCGCGGCGACCTCCTCGTGCTGTGCAGCGATGGATTGAGCGGACAGGTGCGCGGGGACGAGATCACGCGCATTGTGACGGAGGAAAGCAGCCTCGCCTCCGCTTGCGAGCGCATGATCGATCGGGCGAACGAGATGGGCGGGCCGGACAACATCACGGTGATCGTGGCGCGATTCGATGGCGACGGGCTCGTCGCTCCCGCCGGTAGCGATGACGTGGGACATCGCGTCTTTCCGCTGTCCTCCGACTCCGGGCAGGTATCGGCGATCGATCATTCACTCAGCCAGGTGACGACGAGCGAGATACCGGTCATGCGCCGTCCGACGCGGGAGCTGCCGCATGACGCGTTCGTGCTGACGACGACGATTCCCGACGACAACGCCGCGAAGCGTCGCAGCCGCGGTTCGCTGATTGCGCTGATGTTCCTGCTCGTCTTCCTCGGCGGCGCCATGTGGTGGGTGTATCGGACGGCCGAGCAGGTCGTGGTGCCCCGACAGTCCACCACCCCGACACCGGCGTCGACCGCACCGTAGCCTGTGGGGTGACGCGTCGCGAGCCGCTTGCGCGCCGTTACGCGGGTGTCAGCATCCCCAGCACGCGACGGCCTCTCGCGCCGGTGGCGGTGGGCACGTTGCCCGGCAGACCCTCCAGGTGCAGGTGCGCCAGGAGCGCGAACGCCACGGCTTCCTTCGCTTCGCCGTCGAAGAACTCCTCGTCGAACGTGCGCACGCGGAGTCCGCCCAGCGCTGCGCTGAGCTGCGCGCGGAGCGTGAGATTCTTCGCCCCGCCGCCCGACAGAATGGTTTCGGTGATCGGTTCGGGGATGAATCGCCGGTACGCGTCGGCGATGCTCTGCGCGGTGAGCGCGGTGGCGGTGGCGATGAAATCGTCGCCGGCGGCATCGGCCAGCCAGGCACGGCAGAGCGTGACGAGACGCTGGACGTACGCCGCGTCGAACAGCTCGCGCCCCGTGCTCTTGGGCGGTTCAGCGCGGAAGTACGGCTCCGCGAGCAGCGCGTCGATCACAGGCTGAATCACGCGACCGCGCGCCGCCATGCGACCGTCGTGGTCGTACCGGAGGGACGGATCCACGAGCCGCACGACGGCATCGAGCACTCCGACGCCTGGACCCGTATCGAATGCGCGAACGCTGGCGAGCGTCCCGTCGGGTGGCACGACGGTCACGTTGCCGATACCACCGATGTTCTGGAGCGCGCGCCACTGACGTCCGGCGAAGAGGAGCGCATCGGCGATGGGCACGAGCGGCGCGCCCTGGCCGCCCGCGGCCACGTCGCGCGCGCGAAAGTCGCTGACGACCGCGAGCCCGGTGCGCTCGGCGATGACAGCCGGTGCGTCCATCTGCCACGTCGAATGCGGCGGCTCGTGCCAGAGCGTCTGGCCGTGCGAGCCGATTGCGCGGATGTCCGCACGCGGGATCCCTGCGTCGGCCATCACGGCAATGGCGGCGTCGGCGAGCCAGCCGCCGAAGTCCGCGGCGAGCCGGCAGAAGTCACGCGCTGATCCGCCCTGCATCGCGGACAACAGGCGCTCGCGCTGCTCTGGTTCGTACTCATGGACGTGGAATCCAAGCAGTTCCACGGAATAGCCGGCGCCGTCCACCGGTGCGAACCGTGCGACGGCAGCCGAGATGCCGTCGAGCGACGTGCCCGACATGAGCCCCACGTACACGCCGCCCTTTCGTGGCGCGTTGGCCGTCATGCGACAGCCGGTGGCGGCGTGCGGACGACGCGTCGAATCACGCCGCCCGCGTCGGCGAGCTGTCGCTCCGCCTCGTGACGCTCGACGCCCAGGGCGTGCATGACGATCGCGAGCTTGACGCTGCCGCCGGCGCGCTCCAGCAACGCGCGCGCGTCGGGTCGTGCGAGGCCGCTCACCTCCGCCACGATGCGTTCGCTCCGGTCGGCGAGCTTCACGTTGGTGGCGCGCAGGTCGACCATGAGATTGCCGAACGTCTTGCCCACGCGGATCATGGCGCCCGTCGTGATCATGTTGAGGATGAGCTTCGTCGCCGTGCCGGCCTTGAGCCGCGTGCTGCCGGTGACCACCTCGGGTCCGGTGATCGCGACGATGGCGACGTCCGCGCTCCGCAGCGTCTCCGCCGGCGGCGGCGAGCAGGCGACGATGACGGTGCGCGCGCCCACCGACTTGGCGTGTTCGAGCGCGACGCGGACATATGGCGTCGTGCCGGACGCCGCGATGCCCACCACCATGTCGCCGGCGCGCACGCCGCGTGCAGTCAGGTCGATGGCCGCTTGACGAAGATCGTCCTCCGCGCCTTCCTGCGCGCTCGTGAGCGCCGCCGGCCCGCCGGCGATGATGCCTTGCACCATCTGCGGGTCGGTGCCGAAGGTAGGAGGACACTCCGACGCATCGAGCACACCGAGTCGCCCCGACGTACCCGCACCGACATAGAAGAGCCGCCCGCCGCCGCGAAACGTCTGCTCGGCCGCAGCGATGGCGTCGGCGATCTGCTGCCGCTGCGTCGCGACGGCGCGCGGAACGGTGTCGTCCTCCGCGAGCATGAGGTCGACGATGCCGATGGGATCGGCGAGGTCGATCTGCTGCGTACGCGGATTGCGACGCTCGGTGACGCGGGGATCGATGACGGGAGCAGGCACGTTGGCGGGGCGAGAGAACTGTCCACGGTCCGCCGGGTACACTGTCTACCTTCCCTTCGGCGTCGCGGCTAACTTACCGGGCGTCGTTCGCCACCCGCAAGCCACGGAGATCTCGTGCGTCGACAGTTTCTCGCGCTCGTCCCCCTCTTTCTCGCGGCCGACGCCGGAGCGCAGATCATCAGGCCGGGCATGCGATTTCGCGAGCCTGGTGCCTGGGCCTCGTTCGGCGCGGCATTGCAGAACACGTTCGACGTGCGCGACGGAACCACGAACAGCGTCTGGCAATTCGGCGACGCGACCCAGTACGCGGCCTCGATCGAGAAGACGGTGTCCAGCGGTGTTTCGTTCGGCGTACGTGGCACGCATGCACGCGTACCGCTCTTCTACAGCGGGGCGACGGCCACCGAGGCGGATGCGAATGTCTCACAGGTGATGGGCGTGCTGCACGTCGCCAGTGGACGCGAGTTCCATTCGGTGCTGGAGCTGAGCGCCGGTGCGACGATCTTCTCCAACTTCCGCTCGCGCACGACCGATCAACGGCTCGAGCCGACATCACCGGACAGCGATTTCACCTTCGCCTTCGGCTATGGCTTCGGCTACAACTTCTCGCCGACGTTCGCGATCGACATCGTGCAGGACGTCAGCACGGCGCTCCATCAGAAAGCCGGGCTGAGCGCGGGCGCCGGATCGAGCAACCGTCTGCAGAGCACGCGGCTCGTGGCCCGTTTCGGCCTGGGCGCTCGCTGATCCACTCCTACCTGGACAATTTCGTGAGCCATCAACTGCTGTTGCTCGGCGCGCTCGCGCTCGCCTCCTCGCCGGCGTTCGCGCAATCGAGGCCGGCTGGCGCCACCGACGTCGGCGTCGCGCAGCGATTGCCCGCGGCTCGCGGCGCGCGCACGCCGGCGCGCCTGCCCGCACAATTTCCCGACGGCTGGCGCCATGCCGCCGGCGGCGACGCGGTGTTCGGTGCGCATGCAATGGTCGCGACCGACGCGCCGCTCGCGAGCCGCGCCGGCGTGGAGATGCTCAAGCGCGGAGGCAACGCGGTGGACGCGGCGGTCGCGGTGGGCTTCGCGCTCGCCGTCGTATACCCCGAGGCGGGCAACATCGGGGGTGGCGGCTACATGGTGATCCACATGGCCGACGGCCGCACCGCGGCGCTCGACTACCGCGAAGTGGCTCCGCTCGCTGCCACGCGTGACATGTATCTCGATTCCGCGGGAACACTGACGACGAAGAGCGTCGTGGGTCCGTTGGCGTCGGGCGTGCCGGGCGCCGTGGCAGGTCTCACGGCCGCGCTGCGCAAGTACGGCACGATGTCGCTGGCGCAGGTGATGGCACCGGCGATCCGGTTCGCCGAGCGTGGCGTCCTCGTGGACACGGCGCTCCACTACTCGCTGCACAACAACGCGAGCTTGATCGAACAGTTCGCCGGCGGCACAGCATTTCTTCCCGACAGCGCGGCGCCGGCCATCGGCTCGACGCTCCGGCAGCCGGAGCTCGCGCGCACGCTGCGCGCCATCGCGCGCCGAGGGAGCGCCGCTTTCTATCGCGGTCCGATCGCCGAGGCATGGACCGCCGAACTGCGAGGTGCCGGCGGCATCATCACAATGGATGATCTGTCGAAGTATCGCGCCGTCTGGCGCACACCCGTGCGTTCCACGTATCGCGGCTACACCCTGCTCACCATGCCGCCGTCGTCGTCGGGCGGCGTGACGATCACGGAAACGCTGAACATCCTGGAAGGCTACGACGCACTGCCCGCGTTCGGGAGCACGCGGTGGGCGCACCTGCTCGGCTCCGCGTACCAGCGCGCGTTCATCGATCGCAACGCCAAGCTCGCCGATCCTGCCTTCGTGCAGGTGCCGATCGCGCAGCTCACCGACAAGGCGTATGCCGCGACGTTGCGGGCAACGATCGGTGCGGATCGCGCGACGCCCACCGCCACGCTTGGCGGCGCGCCGCGCGAGGGCATGGAGACGACGCACTACTCAGTCGTGGACCGCAGCGGCAATGCGGTGGCCACCACGACGACGCTCAACAATCTCTATGGCTCCGGCGTGTATGTCGCGTCGGCCGGATTTTTCCTGAACGACGAGATGGACGACTTCGCGGCGCAGCCCGGGCGACCGAACATGTTCGGGCTCGTGCAGGGCGAGGCGAACGCCATTCAGCCGGGCAAGCGGATGTTGAGCGCCATGTCGCCGACGGTGGTGCTCGATCGGCAGGGCAAGCTCCTGCTCGTGGCGGGCAGTCGGGGCGGTCCGCGGATCATCACCAGCACCAGCCAGGTGATCCTGAACGTGATCGACTACCGAATGACACTCGCCGACGCGATGAGCGCGCCGAGGCTGCATCATCAGGCCCTGCCCGACTCGCTGGCGATCGAGCGCGATGGCGTGCGACCGGCGGTCGCCGACTCGCTTCGCGCCATGGGGTATGGTGTGTCGACGAGCCGCGGGATCGGTCTCGTGAATGCGGTGATGCGTGTGCGCGGCGGCTACGAAGGCGTGAGCGATCCGCGGTCGAGCGGTCGTCCGGTGGGTTACTGAGCCGTCATCCGGTCACGGACGTCCGCGCCCATGCGGCGGGCGCCGCTTGAACTTCTCCCGCTGGGTCGAATCGAGTCGGGGGGGGGGGGGGGGGGGGGGGGGGGGGGGGGGGGGGGGGGGGGG
>JAJAYP010000256.1 GCA_026786185.1 Gemmatimonadaceae bacterium | reverse complement strand
GTTCACGGTTCACCGTTCACGGTTCACCGTTCACGGTTCACCGTTCACCGTTCACGGTTCACCGTTCACCGCTGCTCGTCGATGACCTTCACGACCGGGTATTTCAAGTGGAAGTCCGTCGCGTCCTGCCACGCCTTCGCCACGGCCAGCAGCGCCGCTTCCTGATACAGCCCGCCCAGGAAAGTGAGTGACACGGGCACCTGCGTGCGGTCGGTCTCCGAGGTGTCGCGGAAGCCGCTCGGCAAGATGACCGCCGGGTGTCCGGTGAGATTGGTGGCGGTGAGCTGGGAGCCGACGTTCGTGGGCGTGACGATGACGTCCACCGTCTCGAACAGCGCGTGCCACTTCAGCATGGCGAGCGTGCGAGCGCGGTTGGCGTTGACGTAGTCCACCGCGGCGATGAACCGGGCCGTGCGAAAGGTGTTGGCCCAGTCGCGTGGTGTCTGCTGCACGAGCTCCGCATCCCGACCCGAGCGTGTGAGCTCGTCGAACGCCGCAGCGCCTTCCGCCGTGAGCACCAGCCGCATGGCGCCGTATGGCATCTCCGGCAGTTCGACGGGGACGAGCGTCACGCCCATCGTACGAAACACCGCAAGCGCGGCGTCGTCGAACCGCTTCGTGCCGTGCTGCACCTCATTCTTGTCATTCCGCTCGGCCAGATCGAAGGCGGCCTTGTTGTATCCGATCCGCAGCGACGACGGCTTGAGCGACGCGTCCCAGCTGAACGGGATGTTCTTCACGGCCCGGTCGAAGTTGTCGGGCCCGTGAATGGCCTCGAGCACGAGCGCACAGTCTTCCACCGAGCGGGCCATGGGTCCGATCTTGTCCATCGTCCACGACAGCGCCATCGCACCGGTGCGCGGTACGCGTCCGAACGTCGGACGCAGGCCGGTGACGCCGTTTCGCGTGGCCGGCGAGGAGATCGAGCCGAGCGTCTCCGTACCGATCGCGAACCCGACGAGTCCTGCTGCCACGGCGGACCCGGGACCGGCCGACGACCCGCTGGAGCCCTGGGAGAGATTCCACGGGTTCTTCGTCGTGCCGCCGAACCAGATGTCGCCCTGCGCCAGCTCGCCGAGGGTGAGCTTGGCGATGAGAATGGCGCCGGCGGCGTCGAGGCGCTGCACCACCGCTGCGTCGGCGTCGATGGTCTGCTCGCGATAGGGACCCGCGCCCCACGTGGTCTTGTAGCCCTTGACCGCGAGCAGGTCCTTCGCGCCCCACGGGATGCCGTGAAGTGGCCCGCGGTACGTGCCGCGCGCGATCTCCGCGTCGGCCTCCCGCGCCTGTCGGAGTGCGCGCTCCCGGGTGACCGTGATGACTGCCTTGAGCGCGGGATCGTAGCGCGTGATACGCGCGAGATACATCTCGGTAAGCTGGGTAGCGGTGACCTTGCGACGGCGCACCAGCTCCGACAACTCCGTCACCGGGAGGAAGGCCAGCTCATCGAGTTCACGCGGCATCGTCCGCGCCGGCACCCGGCTGCGCACCATCGCGCGCTTCGCGGGAAGGCGGAGTGTCACGCCGGGGGGCACGGGATCGAAGTGCACCGCAGGTGCGACAGCATTGTCCAGCGCGATCGTGCGCAGCTGCTGGATCTGCGTTTCCTGGCTCTTCAATCCGTCCACCATCTGCTGCCGCTGCGCATCGGTGAACTTCAGTCCGGAGATCTCTTCGGCGCAGGCGATCGTTGCGGGCGTGATTTCCTCGCCTCCGGCAACCTTGGCCCACAACACTCCCGGAAGCAGGGTGCCGCCCAGGCCGACGGCGGAGAAGTAGCCGAGGAACCGGCGGCGATCGTAGCCAGCGGTGAGAAAAGAGTCGTCGCTCATGAGATGTGCGCTGCTAAGGTGGAGTGGCGGTTGACGTTACGAGTACGAAACGGACCGCGGCGTCGCAAGGCGACGTGCGACGATGTCGCTCTTGTGTCGCGATGGCGCGGTTGCGACGTGAAACTATTCAACGTGCACACCCGTCTACATTAACAACTCACGGCGCGTATTCGCGCCAGGATGAAGCTGACCGATGCGTGTGATAATCGTGGAAGGGGTGCTCTTCGTCGCGTTGCTCGCGGCGGGCGGCGCCCTTCTTTATTGGTCGCTGATGACGTTCACGCCGGCGGGAACACGCATCCGGCAGATCCGCAACCGGCAGCGCCTGGAACGCGCCGCCTCGCTGGACTGTCCCATTCACGGATCGATGACGGAAGACACGCTGGTACGCCTGGCGGATGGTGCGCGGGTGTGCCCCGACTGCTACAAGGAGACATTCAATGGCTGACATCTCGAACCGGTTCGGTTCCGTGCAGTTCGACGGCGGCACGGAGAGCACGCAGAAGTTGAAGCGCATCGCCATCGGCGCAATGGTGCTGCTCGCCGTGCTCGTTCTGCTGCCCAACATCTTCACGTACATCAACCCCGGGTACGTCGGCATCGTCATTCACCGCGCGGGCGGCGGCGTGGATCCCGTGCCCCTCGGACCCGGCGTGCATCCACGCATCCCGTTTGCCACGGGCATCGAGGAGTATCCGGTGTTCCTGAGGACGTTGGTGCTGACGCGCAACTCCGGCGAGGGGACGTCGCAGAACGACGAGATCAACGTCAACAGCGTGGAAGGCCAGCCACTCTCGCTCGACGTCTCGATGTCGTTCGAGCTCGATCCGGCGCAGACGCCCAAGCTCTACTCCACCTTTCGCACCGACATGGACCTGATCATGCACGGGTACGTGAAGCAGACCATCCGCCAGGCGCTGCAGGAAGTGATCGGCCAGGAGCCGGTGGCCGACGTGATCGGTCCCAAGAAAGCCGAAGCCACCAATCGTACCTTCGCTCTCGTCTCGAAGCGTTTGGCGCCGTACGGCTTCCAGGTGAAGCAGTTCACGATCAACGAGCTACGCGCGCCGAGCACGGTGATGGACGCGATCAACACGAAGAACGTCATGCAGCAGCAGGCGCTCACGGCGCAGAACGAGCTGCAGAAGAACACCTTCCAGGCCCAGGGCGATTCGATCAAGGCGGCGGGTCGCGCCAAGGCGATCACGGCGGAGGCGGAAGCACAGGCGCGGGCGAATGAACTCCTCGCGCGCAGCATCACGCCGACGCGGGTGCAGTACGAGCTGACGAAGAAGTGGGACGGGAAGCTGCCGCAGGGCTCGGGCGGCGCCACGCCGATGATTCAGTTGCCGATGAAGCCGTAGAGCGGGAGGGGGGCGCGGCTCGCTGGAGGCCGAACTGACCTACTGACCTACTGACCTACTGAGGTACGTCGCACTGGTACGCGTCGCGGTCGTTCGCGTCGCCGTCGCACGGCGCCCGCCGTGCGCGCGGTCAGCGTTCTCGCTCGTACACCACCGCACACCCCGCCGCGACGCCCACTCCGGTCATCCATCCCCCGATCACGTCGGTCGTCCAGTGCCATCCCAGCACGACGCGACTCACACCCGTGCCGATTGCCAGCACGGACGCGATGGGGATCGCGATGCGTGCAGGAACGATCTGCTCTCGCACGAGCAGGTAGGCCCCCGTCGCCAGTACGGCCGTCGCGTCGGCAGTGTGTCCGCTGGGAAACGCGGGCTCCACCTTGCCCCGGCGCAGTGCGATCTCGGGACGGCGTCGCGGATAGACGAGTTTCACCGCGTGATGCGCGACGATGGCTCCGAGTGAGGCGAGCGCCAACGGGAGCACGACGCGGGAGGCCGAGCCGGGCCGACGCCGGACGATCGCGAAGGCGATGAGCGCCCCCATCGTGGGGTGGACGAACCGCTCGCCGGGCAACGTGCCGACGCGCGCCACGCGCACGAGCCGCGGACGGCGACGGCCGACCGAGCGCTCCACGGCGTCGTCCATCCGCTGCACGCTGTGCATGCGCGTCGCGAGCGCGAGAGCCGCCGTCGCGCCCATCGCAAGCAGGCCCGTGGTACGCAACGTCTCGGCGCGTGCCAGCGCCGCAGCGCGTGAATCGCGCGACGTCAGCGGGGCACCGCGATGTTCAGCGTGCTCAGGACATCGAACAGCGCGGCGCGATCCACGGGCTTGTCGAGCACGGCCCACGCACCCGCCAGCGCATTCCTCGACTCGCTGCCCACCGCGCTCACCACCACCACCGGCGTATCGCGCAGCGCTTCGTCGCTCTGCAGAATGCGCAGGACATCGTATCCACTGATCTTCGGCAGCAGCAGGTCGAGGAAGATCACCGCGGGACGCAGCTCACGCGCGAGACGCAGACCCTCCACTCCAGTTGCCGCGCCGACAGCCTGGCAGCCCGCCTCGTCGAGCAGGTTGCCGAGCAGCACGCGCGCGTCCACACTGTCGTCGACGACGAGGACGAGGTGTGGCGCCACCCCTGCCGCCGCCCCTCCACCCCGGACTTCGACCGGCATGGAGCTCGGCGTCCGCACCCGCGAACGCGCCGCGCCATCGCCAAGCTGAATCATGAAGGTGGTGCCTTCGCCTTCCACGCTGCTCACGTCCAGCCGATGTCCCATCAGTTCACAGAGCGACCGTGAGATGGCGAGGCCGAGGCCGGTGCCGCCGAACCGGCGCGTGATCATCGTCTCGGACTGCTCGAACACGTTGAAGATGGCGTCCAACCGGTCGGACGGGATTCCGATACCGGTATCGCGCACTTCCAGCAGCGCCGGTCGTCCGTCGTCGTTCGTCGCGAGCCGCACGACGACCTCGCCTTCCTCGGTAAACTTGAGGGCGTTGCCGATCAGGTTGATCAGCACCTGCTTCATGCGTGCCGCATCCGTCTCGAACAATTCCACTCGCGTCGGCAGCTCTACCCGCAGGGCGACCGCGCGATCGGGCGTCTGTCCCTCGATCTGCTCCACCGTCTCGCGCACCAGCGCATCCAGCGCCACGGCACTCAGCTCGAGCGTCATGCGCCCTGCCTCGATCTTCGACAGGTCGAGTACGTCGTTGATGAGGCCGAGCAGGTGGCGGCCATTTGCCGCGATGCGGCCGAGAAACGTGAGATCGGTGTCGGGAAGCAGTCCGGACTTGTTCTTGAGCAGGACGTTCGCGAATCCGATGATCGAATTGAGTGGCGTGCGGAGCTCGTGGCTCATGCGCGCCAGGAAATCGCTCTTCGCCCGGTTGGCCGCCTCGGCCGCGTCGCGTGCGACGATCAGGTCGAGCTCCGCACGCTTGCGCGCCGTCACGTCGCGAAAGTTCACCACGGCGCCCGACACGTATCCCTGCTCGCGCACTGGAGAGGCGGAGTACTCCACCTCGAGCGGGATGCCGTCCTTTCGCCACATCACCTCGTCGTCCAACCGGCATGGAACGCCCTGCGTCGCCGCGAGATACGCCCGGCATTCCTGCATCGGATAGGACGTGCCGTCCGCGCGCGAATACTGTGTCACCTCGTGCATCACTCGCCCGACGAGTTCCTCGGGCTCGTAGCCGAGCATCTCGGAGCCGCGACGGTTCATGAAGGTGACGACGCCGCGCGCATCGAGCCCGTATACCCCTTCGCCCGAGGCGTCGAGCAACTGCCGGATGTTCGTCGACAGGCGGAGCCGTTCCTCGTCGGCGGCGCGCCGCTCCGTGACGTCACGCAACGTGCCGGTGGATCCACAGAAACGCCCGACCTCGTCATGCAGCGCGCGCGTGCTCGCCTCCACCCAGCGGTATCCGCCATCGCGACGGAAGTAGCGCACTTCCACCACCGAATGCTCCACTCGCCCCTCTGCCAGGGGGCGGAACGCGTCGAGCAGGGTCGCGCGATCGGACGGGTGCACGGAAGCGAGGAAGTGCGACCCGAGACTTTCCTCCACCGGATAACCGGTGAGCGTGATCCACGCGGAATTCAGGAAGGTCCAGATCCCCTGCTCATCGGTACGGAAGAAGACGTCCTGGAGCTGTTCGATCACCGACCGGTACTTCAGTTCGCTGCGTACGAGCGCGCTCTGCGCCTCGAGTCGGTCGGTCATGTCCTGCACGAGCACCATACGCGCCGCCCGCCCATCGAATTCCAGAGGGTAGGAGCTGATCTCCACGCGACGAATCTGGCCGGCCTTGGTCCGGTGGATGGACGCCGACGCGTGCTGCTGACGGCCCGGCGTGAGCGCACGCGGCCGGTCGAGCGCGGCCACCTCGTCGGGCGGGCGGATGTCGCGCAACGTCATCCCCAGAAATTCCTCTCGCGTCCAGCCATAGCTGCGCACGGCCGCCTCGTTCACCTCGAGGAAGTCGAGCGTTTCGCTGTCATAGACCCAGGCGGGCTGAGGCGAGAGAGCGAACAGCGGCTGATAGCGCGCGTCCGCCAGCCCGTCCGACCGCTCGGCTGACGGCGGAAGCGGAGCGTGAGGAGAGTGGGAAGGAACGACCATCGGCGCTGGTAGGAGAGGCAAGCGTTCGACTATCTTGCCACGAATGCACCCCGTGCGCGAGATGCACTCTCGCGATCCTCATGCCTGGCGTGATCATGCCCGTCGTGTCGTTCGAGAATCTCCCCGATGCCTCCCGAGTCTGGATCTTCGCCAGCGACCGGCCGCTGACGGAGGAGGGAACCACGACACTGCTCAAGGCGGTGGAGGAGCACCTGACGGAGTGGAAGGCGCATGGCGAGCCCCTCACCGTCGGCAGCCAGCTGCGTGACAACCGATTTCTCGTGATCGCCGTCGACCAGAGTGTCGCGGGCGCCACCGGGTGCTCGATCGACGGCCTGTATCGCGTGCTGCAGGGGCTCGAGGCGAAAATCGGCGCGAACCTCGTCGGAGGCGGGCGAGTGTTCTACCGCGACAGCCACGCCGCCGTGCAGGGCACGACGCGAGAGCAGATCCCCGTCCTCGTGGGGTCCGAATCGATCACGAAGGACACGGTCGTCTTCGACACGAGCCTCACCGACCTGGGCGCCTTTCGCTCGGGATTCGAGAAGCGCGCGAAGGAAAGCTGGATCAAGCCGATGATGGGAGCGGTGGCGGAGTAGGGCGGTAGGTCGGTAGGTCGGTAGGTCGGTAGCTGACCTACCCACCTACCCACCTACCCACCTACCGACTATCCCCCCATCCACCGCTCCCCATTCTCCGCCACGAAGGCGTCGTCGCCGAGTGCCGGATGCTGGCGGCACACGCGATCGATCTCCTCAGCCTGACCGGCCGATAGCGTCTCGGTAGGGTCGAGGCACCAGGTGCCCTGCAGCAGGCCCTGCCGGCGAAGCACCTCGTGTATGCCCGGGATGCAACCGGCGAAGTCGTGTGCGGCGTCGAAGATCGCGCCGTTCGCGTCGGTGAGCGCCGCCGCCTCCGTCAGCCACGATGCGTCGAGCGGCGCATCGCGTAGCGCTCGTACGCGCTCGAGCAGCTGCACCGCCGTGCGAGTCCACACTGCCCATTGCCCCAGCAGGCCGCCGACGATGTGCCGCACTCCCGCTCGGCCACCTCGCTGCACGGGAAACGCGGTGAGCAGGTCGCTCACGATGGTGTCGTCGTTGCCCGTGTAGAGTGCCAGGTCATCGCGACCCGAGTCGGCCACGGCTCGCACGACGTCCAGCGTGCGATACCGGTTGAACGGGGCGATCTTGATCGCCCACGCGCTCGGGATCTCGGCGAACTCCCGCCAGAAGCGATAGCTCAACACTCGCCCGCCAACGGCCGGCTGCAGATAGAAGCCGAACAGCGGCAGCACGTCGGCCACTGCGCGGCAGTGCTGGATCAGCTGCGCTTCGCTCGCCGTCGCCATGGCGCCGAGACTGAGCAGGACGACATCGTAGCCCAGCGCCGCGGCAATTTCCGCCTCGCCCGCGGCTTGGCGCGTGTCGCCCACCGCACCGGCGACGAGCGCGAACGGTCCGTCGGCGCCGGCGCGCACCGACCGCGCCGTCTCCGCCGCCAGTTCCAGCACGGGGCGATAGAGCCCGTGATGCGGATGGCGAATGGCGAACTGCGTGGTGTGCACGCCCACGGCGATGCCGCCCGCGCCAGCGTCGACGTAGTAGTGCGTGAGCGCGCGTTGTCGACGCTCGTCGAGCGTGCGACGCGCCGTGAGCGCGAGCGGATGCGCCGGTATCACCTGGCCGCGCTGCAGATGCGCCCGGACGCTCAACCGTTCAGAAGTCGCCATCGCGCGTCTGGAAACCCGTCGGCTTTCCGAGCAGCGAACCGCCCCGTGCGATCCAGTCCGCAACCCAGTCGAGCAGAGTCTCGAGCGGAAGGAGGGGACGATCGAGCAGCTCGCGCATGCGGCTGCTGTCGCTCAGCAGCGCGTTCGGGCCCTCGCTGCCGGCGTACAGGGGCGCGATGCCGAGGAAGGTGCCCAGTGCATCGGCGAGGTCGGCGACGCGGAGGGTCGCCTGACCGGCGACGTTGATGACGTACGGCTCCGGCGCCGCGGCCCGCGCCAGCGCGGCGAGCGCGAATGCGTTCGCATCGCCCTGCCAGAGGACGTTCACGTAGCCCATCGACAGGTCCACCGGCTTCTTCGCGATGATGCGTGACGCGAGATCGGTGAGCACGCCGTAGCGCAGGTCATGCGCGTAGTTCAGCCGCACGATGGACACGCGCGTGCCATGTCGCGCCGCGCTCGCGGCGAACAGTCGTTCCCGTGCGAGACAGGACCAGGCGTACTCGCCCACCGGCGCGAGGTCGTCCGTCTCGCGCGATCCGCCACGCGCGACCGGAGTGAGCGGATAGACGTTTCCCGTGGAGAACACGACGACGCGGGCACCGGCGAACCGTTCGGCGACGAACGCCGGTACGGCCGCATTCATGGCCCATGTGGCCGACGGATTACCCGACGTCCCGAACTTCTGCCCCGCCATGAACACGACGTGCGGTGCGCTCGGCAGGCGATCCACCTCGCGCGGGTCGCGCAGGTCGGCGCGGCACGTCTCGATGCCGTCGGCGCGCAGCGAGGTCTCCGCCGCCGGCTGCGTCCAGCGCGACACGGCGATGACGCGTCGTGCGGGGTCGGCGCGCTTCACCATGCGCGCTAGGGAGGGCCCCATCTTCCCGCCGGCACCGAGCACGATGAGGTCGCCCGGAATCTCCCGCAGCGTCGCGACGAGCGAGGCGCAGGGTCGCGACAGCAGCTCCTCCAGCGCGTCCTCCGAGTGCGGAGCGCGCTCGGCCACGCTCATCCGGCGCGCGTGCGCCCCGCCAGCTCGGCGGCCAATTCCCGCTGGAGCACACGTCGCTCGGCGTCGATCAGCTCGCGCGTGCGGTCGCGCAACGCCGCGACATCCTGGTTCGTCATGCCGGTCGTGGGAATCGGCGCCATCACCCGCGCCTTCGCGCGTGCGCGCCGGAAGGCGAAGCTGTGCTTGGCCATGCAGTCGCGCGTGCCGGCGACAGCGATGGGGAGGATCGGCACGCCCGCCTCGATCGCGAGCTTGAATGCGCCGTCCTTGAACGGCAGCAGCTCATCGGTCATGGAGCGCGTGCCTTCGGGAAAGATCATCACGCTCACCCGCTTGGCGAGCCGGTCTCGGCAGCCCTGCATGGCGCTCACGACGCTCTCGCGTTTTCCGCGCTTGATCGGGACGTCGCGGGCCATGCGCATCATCCAGCCCATGACGGGAATGCGAAAGATCGTGTCCTTCGACAGCCACTTCATCTCCCAGGGAAAATGGCTGATGAGGAAGATGTCGGCGTACGATTCGTGGTTGGAAACCGCGACGTACGGGAGCCGTGGATCCGGCGGCGCGACACCATCGGTCTCGAAGTGCCAGAGCGGATTGAGCCTCGCTGCCGCCATGGCCAGCTGCCGGAACGCGCGACCGGCGTGGTATCGGCCGCGGTCGAACGGCGCGGTGACCATCCAGATCGCGGCGACGTAGAAGAAGCCGACGATCACCACGCCGATCGAGACGACCCATGCCCAGGCGCTGAGAATGTGTTGCATGCGACGCGAGGCGACGCTCGCGAACGCCGTCAGGCCTGGGCGGGCGGCAACACGATGCCCGCCTGGTCGGCCATCTTCTGCGCCGCCTCGGCCGCGACGAATCCCACCTTGCTGTGCATCCCATCGCAGAACGGCTTCTTCGTGGACGCGCCGCAGCGGCAGAGCGCGATCGTCGTCTTGCCTTCGGGAAGCGGAATCGCATTTCCCTCCTGATCGACGAGCACAATGTCGCCCTGCGTGAGGTCGATGCGGTACGGGCCGTTGTGGCGGACGGTGATGGTGACGGGCATATGAGTGTCGGGGGAAGGTGGCGCCAGGTGCGGGCGACGTCCGGGCGCCAGTCGCGGAGTTCGCGCGTGATCGCATCGGCGGTCGCAAGCTCACCACGCGGGCATCGCTCCACCAGTCCCGGCAGGTCGCCGATGCCCGCGTGGGCAGCGAAAGCCAGCTCAGACCTCCAGGGCGTGCTGCGCGTGGCGTTTCACGCGTGCGAGCATCGCGTTCAGGCCGGCCTCGCGGCCGGCGAGCCCGATGCCGTCCATCATCTGGCGCACGAAATCGTCGGGAATGGCGAGCGTCGTACGCGGCGGCTGGCCGTTGATCGCCGAAAAGAGGATGGCGAGGAATGCCGCGATGGTGGGCGACTGTCGCGCGTTGAGGTCGGCGTAGAAATGCAGGGTGCCGTCCACCACCTCGGGGAACAGATCGACCCGGGTCTGGCATTCAGGAACGGTGAACGCGGCGCGATCGAGCGACGCGAATCGTTCCGGAACGGGCTCGAGCTTCTTCGAGAAGTGCAGGAGGGTCTGCATCTTCTCCTCGCGACCGAGGGCGCGAAACGTGCTCAATACGCGCGCCACGCTCGGAGGAATGGGCTGACTGGCTGCCGTGTCCATCATGGCATGAGATAAACCGCGCGAGTGGTGACGCGTCAAGCGCTGCCGGCCTCGCGATCAACCATTGTGCATTCAGCAGGAGAATCGAGAGATGCCGACGAGAAAGGCGAACGCGACGTGGCAGGGCGGGTTGCAGAAGGGCACCGGATCGTTCAAGGGTCAGACGGGGCTCGGCGGACAGTACAACTTCTCGTCGCGATTCGAGAACGGGACCGGATCCAATCCCGAGGAGCTGCTCGCGGCCGCGCACGCCGCGTGCTTCAGCATGGCGCTCGCGGTCGGGCTCGAGCAGGGCGGCTTCACACCGACCAAGGTAGAGACCGACGCCGCGTGCACGGTGGACAAGGTGGGTGCGGGATTCAAGATCACCCGCATGCAGCTCACGACGCGCGCCACCGTGCCGAACATTGACGACGCGAAGTTCCAGGCCATCGCATCCGCCACCAAGGAAGGGTGCCCGGTGTCCGGCGCGCTGAAGGGAAACGTGCAGATCGACCTGGAGGCGAAGCTGGTCAGCTGACGGCGGTCGGGGACGTCAGGACGAACGGTCGCTCGCCGACGTCGAGGCCAATGCGGTCTCCGTCCCTGGCGTCGCTGAGTGCGCTCGCCTCGCTCTCTTGCCGCCGCCACAGCGCCCATTGCATCGCGCCCCAGATCATGAGCGTCGGAAGCGCGACGCGATACAGCGTTCCCGTCTCGGATTTCAGGAATGCCGGGACGGGGAGCACGGTGGCCATGAGCGGAATCGTCACGAACGCGACACCGAACATCGCGGTACGCCAGGCGGTGCGCGGCTCGCTGGCGAACCAGATCGCCATGCCCGTGAACGCGATGACGAAGCTTGCCCGCTCCGCCATGTGATTGAACAGCACGACGTAGAGCAGCAGGGAGCAGAGATAGCGCAGACGGAATCGATGGTCGGTCCACCGCTCGCGGCGCAGTGCGAGCGGTGCGAGCAGTATGCCGGTGCCGGCCACCTGGATCGGCGAGTTCGCCCAGTCGACGCCGCTCCAGCGGTGGACGAGCTCCATGGCTGAAAACAGGCGTAGCAACGCGTCACTCGCCTCGATCGCGCGCCACGATCGGTACTGGCTCGCGAGCGTCGACGCCGGCGTCACGAGCAGCGGCAGCGCGAGCATGAGCACGCTCGCCGCCGCGGTGGCAAGGCCGGTCCGGATGGCTGCGCGTCGAGGAAGGGCGAAGGTGAGCGCGGCGAGGGGAAAGAGCTTGATCGCCGCACCGAACACGATCGCGGCGGCGGCCCGCCAGATACGACCGCGCTCGAGCGCCACGAACGCGAAGATGATGAGCGCCGCCACCAGTGCGTTGCTCTGCGCGTTCTGCATCGCGCGCAGCACCTCGGGGAGCAGGAACGCGAGCGCGACGAGGGCCGCACGCTGCGGCAGCAGCCGCTCGATCGCGATGAACAGCGCGAAGGCGTTCACCGCTCCCCACAGGAACAGGGCGAGTGTCCACGGAAGCCAGGCGAACGGCGTGAACAGCATCGCGAACGCGGGGCTGTACTTGAACTGATCCTGAAGCTCGTCGGGATACCACGCATACAGATCCTCGCCGGCGAGCAGATGGCCCGGCGCCGCGCGAAAGATCTCGAAGTTGCCGCGCGGCCGACGTGCCTCGGTCACTTCGACAGCGGCGCGGGCGGGCAGCGCCCGCGCGCCCGCCCGGTTCACGTCAGGATTCGATGCGAGCGCCTTGCCCGCCGTATCGCCGATGGCCGCGAGCAGGTAGAGCGCGATCAGGATCCGTCGCCAGCGCGGCAGCGAGACGGCGGCGAGGCGCGCAGCGATTCGCGCGAAGGGTCGCTCAGCCGCCGGACGTCCGACCATCACGCGCTATAGTACTCCTTGATGCACATCGTCACGACGCGCTGAAGCAGGCGCACCTGTTCGGTCGCGTCGGTCATTGCGCGCACTTCGGGCAGCGTTCCCCAGATCCCCTTCAGGACTATCAGCAACTGCTCGGGCAGGAGCGCACGCTCGCGTGCCTCCGCGGAGACGCGCAGCAGAGCCTCCTGAAGCGGCGCCGTGTGTGCCGGATTCGAGAGATACGCGCGCAACCCGTCCCGCACTGCGGCGACGGTGTCGTCGTCCAGGCGACTCGGCGGGGGAGAGCTCGAGTCGTGGGCCATCATCATGCGATCGGAGCCGCTGCGGAGTAGGGAGGAAGTACCCAGAGACGTCGGTGGGGCGCTCCGTGGCCCGGTATCGTCGCGTCGAATGTTTACCGCCGACGAGCGCACGTCAAGGGCGCCAGGCGAGCGATGCGCGAATGCGCTGGCCCCGCGCTTGCGCCAATGCCTCCGTCCACTCGTCACCGGCGGGGATGCAGACTACACCATTGATGGCGACGTGAGCCGTCACGACATCCTGATCCTCTCTCCCGATCCCCTCGCCGCCGCGCTACTGGGGGCTGCGGTCGAACTCGCTGGACATGCGCCGCACTTTTCGCGACATGCCGAGCGCCCGCGCGCCGCACTGCGTCGCGTCCGGCCGCGAATCGCCCTCATTGACTGTGACGATGATGAAGCCTGTTCGGATTCGTTCATCGGACCTGCGCTGATGACCGGCGCGACCGTCCACCTCTTCCGGTCTCGCCACACACGGCGCGACGGAACCGAGGTTGCCGAGCGCCTCGGACTCAAGGTGATGGTCCTGCCGCTCGATCACGATGCGCTCGTCACCCTCCTTCTCGAGCATCTCGGATCTGCCACCTGATGCGTTCCCGCCATCACGCACTCATCACGGTGGCGTGCGCGGCCAGCATGCTCACCGCGTGCGGCACTGGGCCCGTGCCCACCACGCTTCCCACTCCCGCGCCCGCCCCCGCGACGGTTTCGGTGCCTGCGCCCACCCGGATCGCGATCGCGCACGCGATCATTCCGCGACCTGCATCGGTCATGCTGGTGGAGGGCAGCATCTTCGTGGTGGATACCACCACGATGGTCGTGGTCGCGCCCGGAGCCGGCGCCGAGGTGGAGCGCATCGCGACGTACGTGCTCACCCTGCTCGGCCGGCCGCCTGCCACCGCCCCCCGGCGACTCGTCGCTGCCGACACCATCCCGGCCCGCAGCATCTATCTGCGGCTATCGGACGAGTCCACGCTGGGCGACGAGGGCTATCGGCTCGACGTGACGCCGTCGCTGGTGACGATCACCGCGCGTCGACCAGCCGGACTGTTTTACGCCGTGCAGACGATGCGGCAGCTGCTTCCGGTGTCGATCGAGCATCCCGCCGCACGCAACCGTGCCCTGCGCATTCCGGCGGGCGTCGTGATCGATGCACCGCGCTACGCCTGGCGCGGCTCCATGTTCGACGTGGCGCGACACTTCCTGCCACTGGACGACCTGCGCCGACACGTCGACCGGATGGCCCTCTACAAGCTGAATCGATTGCACCTGCACCTGAGCGACGATCAGGGATGGCGCGTCGAGATCAAGTCGTGGCCAGCGCTCACACAGGTGGGAGGCAGCACGCAGGTGGGGGGCGGCGCGGGAGGCTGGTACACGCAGGAGCAGTTCGCCGAGCTGGCGCGATATGCCGCCGAGCGGTACGTGACGATCGTTCCCGAGATCGACATGCCGGGCCACACGAACGCCGCGCTCGCGTCGTATGCGGGACTCAACTGCGGCGGCGTGACGCCCCCGCTCTATACCGGCACCAGGGTCGGGTTCAGCACGCTGTGCGTGGCGAGCGACAGCACGTATCGCTTCGTCGACGACGTCGTGCGCGAGCTCGCGGCGCTCACCCCGTCGCCCTGGTTCCACATCGGGGGCGACGAAGTCGAGAAGCTGACCCACGACGAATACCGCGCGTTCATCGAGCGCGTGCAGGGCATCGTGCGCTCGCACGGACGACGCATGATCGGGTGGGGCGAGATCGCGCCCGCGACGCTCGATTCCGGCACCATCGTCCAGCACTGGAAGACGGATTCATCGGCCGTGCACGCGGCCCGCGGCGGCAAGGTGATCCTTTCGCCGAACAAGCGCGCCTACCTCGACATGAAGTACGACTCGAGCACGATCCTCGGGCTGCGCTGGGCCGGACTGATCGACGTGCGCGACGCGTACGACTGGAACCCGGCCGAGCAGATTCCCGGCGTGGAGGAGCGCTCCGTGATGGGCGTGGAAGCGCCGCTCTGGGCCGAGACGCTCGTGAAGGCGGAAGACTGGGAGTTCATGGCCTTTCCGCGGCTGCTGGCGATCGCTGAAGTCGGGTGGTCGACCCCGGAGCGCGACTTCGAGGCCTTTCGCCAACGGCTCGCGGCGCACGGACCGCGGCTCGCCGCGCTGGGCGTGAACTTCTTTCGGTCGAGCCAGGTGCCGTGGTGGTAGTGAGTACGAGCCCGGCGCTGGTGGCCCGCTTTTTCCCTCTGGCATCGGTTCCTCGTCCTCCCGGAGTACACGATGCCCTCGATCTTCGATTCGGTCACGCAGCAGCTCAGCGGCGCGAACCTCTCCCAGCTCAGCCAGCAGATCGGTGCTGACGAGGCCACCACGTCGCAGGCATTGCAGGCCGCACTGCCGATGCTGCTCGGCGGCATGGCGCGCAACGCGTCCAGTGCCGACGGCGCCGCCTCGCTCGGCACGGCGCTGAACGATCATCGCGGCGGATTGATGGAGAACCTCGGCGGATTGCTCGGCAACGCGGAGTCCGGTCCGGGGGCGGGCATCCTCGGTCACGTGTTCGGCCAGAAGCGCAGCACGGTGGAGCAGGGAGTGGGTCAGGCCACGGGCCTCAAGCAGCAGCAGGTCGGCAAGCTTCTGATGGTGCTGGCACCCATCGTGATGGCGGCGCTCGCGCGGCGCCAGCAATCGCAGCAGGAGCAGCAGGTGCCGGTGCCGGGCGCGCCCACGCCGACGTCGGCAGCACCGACGGGCCTCCCCGACCTCCTTCAGCGCGAAGCGCAGGAAGCGCAGCAGCGCGCGCCGACGGGTCTGGGTGGCCTGCTGGGCATGCTGGATCGCGACGGCGACGGCAATCCGCTCAACGACATCGGCCGCATGGCGAGCGGCGGTGGACTCGGGGGCCTGCTCGGCGGTCGATGATGGCGTGAGGTGACGGCAGGCTACACCGCTGCCGTCACCCGCCGAGTGCGCGTGGCGAACGCATGCTGTGCGTCGCACGCGTCGCAATTCCTGCACGCCCAGTCCGCATTCACCGGCTCGCCGAAATACTCGAGGATGAAGCGCGTGCGACAGCGGGCGCTCTGGCAGTAGCCCACCATCACGCGCAGCTTCGCGCGGTCCTGCACGCGCCGCTCCTCGTAGTCCGTGAGGTCGGCGCTCATGTCGACCGCGGTCAACCGATCGCGCAGCCGTTCCCACCCGCCGCCGCGATGCTCGCGCACGAGTCCATGTCGCTTGAGCAGCACGAGCACGATGCGCGCCTTGCGACGTGCGACTCCCGAGCGGTCGCACAGCTCGTCCAGCTCGACGCGCTCGCCGAGCGGATACTGCTCCAGAAGCAGCGCAACCTTCACCGCTTCCTCGACGTCCGGGTACTTGCCGCCAAGGAAGTACGACTGCACACGTGAATCCTCGACGCGGTAGAGAATCGTGCAGACGGCGGGCGCGCCATCGCGTCCCGCTCGTCCCGCCTCCTGATAGTACGATTCCACCGATCCGGGAAAGTGATAGTGCAGCACGAAGCGGAGGTCGCGCTTGTCGATGCCGAGGCCGAACGCGTTCGTCGCGATCATCGACGTCAGCGATCCGTTCATGAAGGCATCCTGAGTCGCCTTGCGATCCTGCGGGTTCATCTTGCCGTGATAGAGCCCGATCGGAAACCTTTCGCGAAACAGCTCGTGCAGCCGCTCCGCTTCCTTGATCGTGGCGCAGTAGATGATGCCGCTTCCCGTCGCCTCGGTGAGCACACGTCCCACTTCGGTGTCCTTCATCGCCTGGTTCACCGTGCGCCGAATCTCGAACCGCAGGTTCGGCCGGGCGAAGCCGGTGATGGTGACGATCGGGTCTCTCATGCCGAGCTGGCGCGCGATGTCGGCGCGGACCTCTTCGGTGGCCGTCGCCGTCAGCGCCAGGATTGGCGGCTTGCCGAGGCGCGCGACGACCGACCCGAGAGTGAGATAGTCGGGCCGGAAGTCATGCCCCCACTGGCTCACGCAGTGCGCCTCGTCCACCACGAACAGGCTCACCGTCCGGGTGAGCAGATGGTCGAAGAAGTTGCGATCCTTGAAGCGCTCCGGCGTGAGGTACAGGATCTCGCCCTCCCCCTCGGCCACCCGCCGCGCCGTTTCGCGCGACTGGCTCGTCGAGAGATGCGAGTGCATGGCGAGCGCATCGACGCCATGCGCGTGAAGCTTGTCCTGCTGGTCCTTCATGAGCGCGATGAGCGGGCTCACGACGACCGTGAGTCCTCGCTTCATGAGCGCCGGCAACTGATACACGATCGACTTGCCGCTGCCGGTCGGCATCACGACGAGCGCGTCGCGCCCCTCGAGCGCGGCTTTCACCGGCTCCCACTGTCCGCGACGAAAGTCCTCGTGCGCGAAGCGATCGCGCAGCACGGCGCGGGCCTGGGCCTTCGTGGGCGCCTTTGACATGCGGCGGGGAAAGGCAGGAAGCGGGCCGGCAGAGTACGCATGCCGGCCCGTGCACGCTCGGCAACGTCACCAGGTCCGGCCGGGCGGTTCGGCAATTCTTGCAGAGTGGTGCGACAGGCTGGCATCGTTGCCGGAGGAACCGTCCCGATCCCCCACGCGTACTTCCATCATGACGCTCATTCGCCGCCCCGCCGACATCGCTTCGTCCGAGATCACGCCCGAGTCCGCCTATCTCGCGCGCCGCGAGTTTCTCTCGCCGGAGGTCTCGGCGTGTCGGCAGGACGACGAGCGCGTCGCGCCCCTAGAGCGCGGCCTGCACCGGCTTCCATTGCCCCGCTCAAAATCATCATGTCCAAAAAACGCTCGCGCAAGGCGGCACGAGCACGGGCCTTCGTAACTGCCATTGCCATGCAGGGGGAAATTCAGGAAGCCGCGGCGCGATGCGGTCTACGCTCTCGGAGATTGACGAGTCGTGCCGCCTGTCCGAGGCCGTCGCGAAAGTGATTCGCGGCGAAGAGTCACCGCGGACGTCGCCGTGCCTCGATCAGCCGCTCGAGCCGCTCAAGTATGGGCCGCTGCGCGTCCGGATCACGATAGGCCGGAGCCCCCTGTACCCGCGCGGGGAACAAACTGTCCAGGTCGCGCGCGCGTGCCGCGCCCTCTCGAGCCATTCCGACCTCCAGCACGCGATACTCGCTATCCGCATCCCGAGCAACGACCACTGCCGGGACGCTGAAAGAACTCACCACTGAAGGGGCGTCGGGGCGCCCGAACTCTTTACAGAGAACCCACACGTACTCACGAATAGTGTCGCCGACTTTCTCCCGCTCGATCACCTCCGACGCGCACAGCAGCGTGCCTCGCGGAGCGGGCTGGACGGCGCGCGCAATCGCCTCATCTCGTGCCTGAGTGCGTGGCTCCTCGGGGAGATGCTGCAACGGCACGCCATTCCCACCGCCGCAACCAAGCACGAGTGTCGCTGCGAACGTGCGACGGAAGCGCGACGCCTGCCGTACAAGTCTCTTCGTCATTGCTCACGGCGGTTGATTGAGTCCGTCGACCGAATGTTCTACTTGTTCAATGCGCGCCATTCGCACCGACGCGACATCCTCTCTGATGTTCCGCCGGGGAATGGAGGTTGCAACGCCAGGCCTGTGAACGACGGTTGATTGACCATCGGCGAGCACCGCGACGTTGCTGGTGACCCAGCAGCGCTTGCAACACATTACCAACACATTGCAGCAAGAACCATGCAGCGAGTGACCCGATCAATGGTGAGCGCCACGGTGCTTGCTGCTTCCCTAAGCTTCGCGCCCAACGCGCTTGCTGAGGACCCGAGCAACCGCTTGACCGAGATCGCGCGATCGGCGCTCGAAGCACAGAACGACCTTGTCGTGCGCGGGGACGTTCAAGCGGCCCTCCGGGACTCCCGCCATGCCAGCGCCTTCCGAGACGCCATGCGAGTGAAGCTCGAGCGCGCACACGGCAAGCGCCTGCATCTCGCTCGCAACAACGTTGCCTTTCGCGCTGCGCGAACCCAACTCGTCTCCGGCGCGGCGCGCGTTTCCGGCGATACCGCCATTCTTGAGGCAAGCGAGGTTACGCAGTTCGATTACGCGAGCGACTCGGTTCAAGCGGGTCAGCGCCTGTCGCATCGCTTTATTTTCGTGCGGTCGGGCGGCGACTGGCGAATGGTGAGCGACTCCATTCTCGATATCGAGGCCCGCTTCGAAACGCGTGGCGAACGAGTCGCCGGCACGGACTCCACAACGCGCCGCGGAACAGGTCCGGCAGGTCGGGCCGTACCGCGCCCTGAACGAGCACGCAGGAATCGAGGCGCGGGCTCAGGCGGCGGTGCCGCGTTGGCGCCCTTTCTTCACCTCATGACCGCCGCGAGTACGCGCCCCGCCGCATCCTTCTATACCCGCGGCATCGTCAGCACGGACGACATCTCTGCCTACGCGTACAGCTATGCCTATAACTACAACACGGCCTATCGAGAATTCAAGTCATCTGGCGGCAATGACTGCGCGAACTTCGTGTCGCAGGCACTGAAGGTCGGTGGGTGGACCGAGACGGCGGGGACCCAGGCGCGCACGTCAATCTACGAGTGGTGGTATGGAGCCTTCACACAGACGTACACGTGGACCAGCGCGAGAGACCTCTACAACTTCGCCAAACAGTCGAGCCCCTATCGCACTGGCGCCGCGCAGTACTGGAGTGAGACGCTCCGAGGCGATATCGTATTCTTCGACTGGACGGGGGATGGCTCGATTGATCACTCTGCCGTGATTACCGGCTACCTCTCGAATGGCGAGCCGCTCTTCTCGTACCATACCACTGATCGCCAGAACTACGCGTTATCAAGCATCGAGTATGACAATGCGAACGTCGTTGTCTACACTCGGATGGTCTACGCGATGTACTGAGCCTGAGCTTGGCGGCTCCGTGTGCGACGGGCTGCTCCGTTGAGCTTGCGCACGCCTCTGTTATCCACCACGACCGTTTCGCTCTCCCGACTTGCAATGCTCATCCGCCGCCCCCCCGACATCGCTTCGTCCGAGATCACGCCCGAGTCCGCCTATCTCGCGCGCCGCGAGTTCATCGTACGCGCCGGTGGACTTGGTGCCGCCTTCGTGGGAGCGACCCTGCTGGGAGGACTCGGCTGCGGCACGGATGACGTACGCGCGGAGCCTCGCGATGGCGGGAGCCCGGGCTCGGCGACGGATGCGGTCACCACGGCGCAGGCCAGCGCGCAGGAGAAGGTCAACTCCTACGAGGACATCACGAGCTACAACAACTATTACGAGTTCGGCACCGACAAGGCCGATCCCAGGGAGAACGCGCAGCAGTTCCGGACGCGGCCCTGGTCGGTCACGGTGGATGGTCTGGTGAAAAAGCCGGGCACCTTCGCCTTCGATGACCTCGTGAAGCCGCACACGGTCGAGGATCGGGTCTATCGACTGCGCTGCGTCGAGGCGTGGTCCATGGTGATTCCCTGGCAGGGCATCCCGCTGCGCGACATGATCGCCCGGTTCGAGCCCTTGCCGAGCGCGAAGTTCGTGACGTTCACCACGGTGCTCGACCCACAGCAGATGCCGGGTCAGCGCCGGCAGGTGCTCGACTGGCCGTACGTGGACGCGCTGCGGATGGATGAGGCGATGCATCCGCTCACGCTCATCGCCACCGGCCTGTACGGAAAGCCATTGCCGAACCAGAACGGCGCCCCGCTCCGGCTCGTCGTGCCGTGGAAGTACGGCTTCAAGAGCGTGAAGGCGATCGTGAAAATGTCGTTCGTCGCGAGCCAGCCGACGACGACCTGGAATGCGTCCGCCCCTGACGAGTACGGGTTCTATGCCAACGTGAACCCGGAAGTGGATCACCCGCGATGGACGCAGAGTCGCGAGCGACGCATCGGGGAGTTCCGGCGCCGCGAGACACTCATGTTCAACGGGTACGCGGATCAGGTGGCGAGCCTGTACCGCGGCATGGACCTGCGGAGGAACTTCTGAGGTCGCGTTCGCAGATTCTGCTGCATCCGGTCGTCCGCGTCCTCGTCTTTCTGCTCTGCCTCGTTCCCGCGCTCCTGCTCACACTCGACTGGCTGGCCGAGCTCGGGATTCTTGGCGCATGGCGCAGCTCGCTGGGGCCGGATCAGATCCGCGATACGGAGATCCGCACCGGGCTCTGGACCCTGAGATTTCTCGCCATCACGCTGGCCGTCACGCCCGCCCGGCAGCTGCTCGGCATCGGCGCGCTGGCGAAGTATCGCCGCTCCTTCGGGTTGTTCGCCTTTTTCTATGCATGCGTGCACCTGGCCACGTGGACGTGGGCGGACACGAACTTCGATCTGCCCTTCATGTGGAAGGAGATCGTGAAGCACAAATACATCCTCGTCGGGATGCTGACCTTCCTGCTGCTCCTGCCGCTCGCCGTCACGTCGACGAAGGGGTGGATCAAG
>JAJAYP010000255.1 GCA_026786185.1 Gemmatimonadaceae bacterium | reverse complement strand
CGCTGCTGGGCGGCGACCCGGAGCCCGAGGCATCGCCGCCGGTGGTCGGCGTGCTGCGTCATCGAGAGCGCGCGCATCGCGCGCTCTCGCTCGCGCGCGTGCTGGCGCATCTCGTCGCCGGCGCCGCGCTGGCCCGAGCGTTCGGCCTCGACGAGGCCGACGGACTGCCGGGGGTGGTGATCGCCGTCGTGGCGGCACTGCTCGTGGTGATCGTGGTGGAGGGCGTCAGCCGGTCGTTGGGTTTCGCCACCGCGCCGCGACTCGCCATCGCCTTCTCCCCACTCATCCGCGTGCTCGAACTCCTGTTGTCGCCAGTGCTGCGGCTCGGCGTGGCGCTCGACGCCCTGTTCGAGCGGCTCATGCCGGCACCGACGATCGAGGAGCGCGCCGAGCAGCGGGAGGAAGCCACGGAACAGTTCCGGCAGGTCGTGGCTGCGGAGGCGGACGTCACGCGCGACGAGGAGGCGCTGCTCCACGGCGTGTTTTCGCTGGGGGACACCGCCGTGCGCGAAGTGATGGTCCCGCGTGTGGACATCGTCGGCATCGAGAACACGACGAACTGGAACGAGGTGGTGGACCGCGTGCGCAGTTCCGAGCACGCGCGATTCCCCGTGTATGACGACACGCTCGACGACATCCAGGGAATTCTGTACGCGAAGGACCTCCTGCCGTTCGTGATCGACGACGACGAGCCCATGAACGGCTGGCAGTCGCTCGTCCGTCCCGCCGTCTTCATTCCCACGTCGAAGGCCATCGATGTCCAGTTGCGTGATTTCAAGGCCGCGCGCACCCACATCGCCATCGTGAGCGACGAATTCGGCGGAACCGCCGGTCTCGTCACGATCGAGGATGTGCTCGAGGAGATCGTCGGCGAGATCCACGACGAGTACGACGACGAGGAGCCCGAGATCGAACAGGAGAACAACACGCGCTTCTGGGTGGCGGGCGGCCTCGCGCTCGATGAGTTGTCGGAGCTGCTCGGACAGGATTTCGTGAGGGAGGATCTCAGTACGGTGGGCGGGCTGGTGTACGAGACGTTCGGTCGGGTACCCCGTCCGGGCGAAGCGGTGAAGGTGGGGTCCTACCGCATGGTGGTGGAGCGCGTGCGACGCCGTCGCATCGAGCGCGTGTATTTCGAGCGCGTATTCACGCCACTCGGCCTGCCGGCGATATGACGACCCAGACGATGCTGCTCGGAGTCGCCCTGGTGCTCGTGGCGGCCCTCACCGCGGGCGGCATGGCCATGCGTTCCGTGAGCCGCATCCTGCTGCGGCACTGGGTGGAGCAGCAGCTCCGCGGGTCGCGCGCCGCGCTGGTCTACCTGGAGCGACCACAGCGTCTCATCATCGCGTCGAGCGCCGGCGTTGCGCTCATCGTCGTGCTCTGTGGCGAGCTGCTCGCGATCGACCATGCGCGCGAGCCGCGCCGCCTCGCGCTCGCGCTGGCGGGATTCGCCGCGCTGGTCGTCGTCCTCGGGCAGCTGCTGCCGCGCGCCTTCGCTCGCCGATTCGCGCCGGCGATCGCGTCCACTCTGTCGCCGTTGCTCGAGGCGGCGGCGATCATCGCCGCGCCCGTCGTCGCGGCGGGACGCATCGTCAGCCGTCCGTTCGACCGCTCGAATCCCGCGAATCATCCTCCCGTGCGCGATGCCATCCACGAACTCGTGCGCGAAGGAGAGCTGGAAGGCGTGGGCGAGCGCCAGGAAATGGAGATCATCACCGGTGTGATGGCGTTCGGAGAGAAAGCCGTTTGCGACGTGATGATTCCGCGCGACGAGATCTTCGCGATCAGTGTGGCCGCGACGCCCCGCGCCATCGCTGAGGAATTCGCGACGTCGGAGTTCAGCCGCGCGCCAGTGTACGATGGAACGCTCGACCGCGTCATCGGCATGATGCACGCGTTCGATGTCCTCAAGCTTCGTGGTGACCGTGCGCCGGACCTGCGTCCGGTGGCCACCGCCCTCGACACGAGCAAGTGCAGCGAGCTGCTGTTCCGCATGCTCCGACAAAGCCGGCACCTGGCAGTGGTGCGGGACGCCGAATCGCGAACCGTGGGCCTGGTGTCGCTCGAGGATCTGCTCGAGGAGTTGGTGGGCGATATCCGCGACGAACACGATGAGCCCGCACCCCGGCTGGCCCCGTGAAAGACCTGGGTCACGAGCGACTGCTCGCCGACTTCGCCGCTGGACGCAAGGCCGCGCTCGCCCGGGCGATCAGCATCGTGGAGAATCACCGACCCGGATTCGAGCAGCTGCTCGCCGAGTTGCATCCGCTGGTCGGTCGCGCACGGCGCATCGGGCTCACGGGTCCGCCGGGCTCGGGCAAGAGCACGCTCGTCACGTCGCTCACGCGTCACTATCGCCGCGCCGGACTCACCGTGGGCATCGTCGCGGTCGATCCCACGTCGCCCTTCACCGGCGGAGCACTCCTCGGCGACCGCATCCGGATGGAAGACGTCGCGCTGGATCCGGGCGTGTACATCCGGTCGCTCGCGACCCGCGGCTCACTGGGCGGACTGTCGAGCGCAACGCGCGAGACTTGCGACGTGCTCGATGCGTTCGGGATCGATCGAATCCTCATCGAGACGGTGGGAGTGGGGCAGAGTGAGCTGGACGTCGCGCGCACGGCGGATACCAGTCTCGTGGTCCTCGTGCCCGAAAGCGGAGATTCCATCCAGACGTTGAAGGCGGGCCTGATGGAAATCGCCGACGTGTTCACCGTGAACAAGGCCGACCGTCCGGGCGCCGACCGGCTGCGGAACGAGATCGAGATCATGCTCGGGATGCGGTCCGGCGGGACGATGCGCAACGTGCCGGCGCACCATGGGGTCGACCTGTCGAGAAACAACCTGGTGAAACAGGTTCGGCTGGCCGCGCGCGATGACGACGCCGAGTCCTGGACACCGCCGGTGCTCAGCACGGCCGCGGCGAAGGAGCAGGGCATCGACGAGCTCGTCGAGGCGCTGGAGCGCCACTTTCGCTATCTTGAGCGCAGCGGCACGCTGCGTACACGCCGCCAGGCACGCCTGCGCGAGCGCGTCGTCGAGGTCGTGGAAGACAAGACGCGCCGGCGCCTGTGGGGCGACGCGGCGACGAACGCCTGGCTCGAGGAACGACTCCCATCGCTCGAATCCGGTGCGGAGACGCCGTTCGGAATCGCTGACGCGCTGCTGAGCCGCAGTGCCGACCTTCTGGCGCGGACTACCAAATGACGACGATGCGAGATCTGGTCGACAAGGTTCTGGGCGACACGGATCGGGCGACCGCTGAGCGGCCCGACGACGAGCTCGCGCGGCTGCGCGCCGAGGTGGCGGAGTGGCGCCGGCAGTTCGGTGGCAGCGTCACTCGACCTATCGCGTTCGCCAATTCCGGGTCCGAGGTGGAGCCGCTGTACACGGCGCTCGACGTGTCGTCCGCGTCGGCTGACGACCTTGGCGTGCCCGGGACGTATCCGTACACGCGGGGGATCCATCCCACCGGCTATCGCGGCAAGCTGTGGACGATGCGTCAGTTCGCCGGGTTCGGCAGCGCCCGCGACACCAACGAGCGGTTCAAGTTCCTCCTCGCGCATGGGCAGACCGGACTGTCCACGGCATTCGATTTTCCGACGTTGATGGGCTACGACAGCGATCATCCACGGTCCGAGGGTGAAGTCGGCAAGACGGGCGTCGCCATATCCAGCCTGGCCGACATGGAAGTGCTGTTCGACGGCATTCCGCTCGACGAAGTCTCGACGTCGATGACGATCAACGGGCCAGCGCCAATTCTCTGGGCCTTCTACATCGCGGCCGCGGAAAAGCAGGGCGTGAGCAGTGACAAGCTTCAGGGGACGATCCAGAACGACATCCTGAAGGAGTACATGGCGCAGCATGCGTGGTGCTTTCCCATCGAGCCCGCGCTCCGCCTGATCGTGGACTGCTTCGAATGGGGCGCCAGCCATGCGCCGCGCTGGAACACCGTTTCCATCTCGGGCTATCACATCCGCGAGGCTGGAGCGACCGCCGCACAGGAGCTGGCGTTCACGCTCGCCGACGGCTTCACGTACGTGGAGCGTGGAATCGCGCGTGGGCTCGCGGTCGACGACTTTGCGCCGCGGCTCTCCTTTTTCTGGGACATCCACAACGATTTCTTCGAGGAGATCGCCAAGCTTCGCGCGGCGCGCCGCATCTGGGCGCGGCACATGAAGGAACGGTACGGCGCGCGGAGCGCGAAGTCCCTCCTCATGCGGTTCCACTCGCAGACGGCGGGCGTGACGCTCACCGCACAGCAGCCGATGAACAACGTCGTGCGCGTGGCGTATCAGGCGCTCGCGGCAGTCCTCGGTGGCACGCAGTCGCTGCACACGAATTCCATGGACGAGACGTTGGCGTTGCCCACCGAGGCCGCGGTCCAGGTTGCACTCCGGACGCAGCAGGTGCTGGCCTACGAAACGGGGATCCCCAACGTCGCCGATCCGCTCGGAGGATCGTACTACGTGGAAGCGCTCACCGATCAGCTCGAGCGTGAGGCGGAAGCGCTGTTCCGCGAGATTCAGAGCGTCGGCGGAGTCGTGGTCGGACTCGAGCAGGGCTGGTTCCAGCGCAAGATCCACGAGTCGGCGGCGCGCCAGCAATGGGAGATCGAACAGCATCGCCGCGTGATCGTCGGCGTGAACGAGTTCGTCACCGAAGAGGACGCGCTCGGCATCCCGTTATTGAGGATCGGGGAGCAGGTGGACCGCGAGCAGCGCGAGCGGCTCGCGGCGGTGCGCGCCTCGCGCGACAATGCGCTCTGCACCGCACGGCTCGACGCGCTGCGCGAGGCGGCGCGCGGGACCGAGAATGTCTTTCCGCACATCCTCGACTGCGCGCGGGCGTATTGCACGCTGTTCGAGATCCGGCGTGCGCTGGAAGACGTGTTCGGCGCTTATCGCGAGCCGGTGTTTTTCTAGGCGCACTGACAACATCACACACTGGCAACACCACAAACTGGACACGGCAGTGGGAAGTATCACGGCCGAGCTGATAGCTCCAAGCTGTCAGCTGACAGCGACACTCGTTGATCTTCGTTCGGGATGTATCTCGATACGGAGCCATTCCGGATCGAACGGCGGAGGCGAAGTGCCGTCACGCCGTTCGATCCATTCGCGCCCCAACTCGCGAGAGCGTGGTTCCACACGATACTACGATAGATTCTGTCAACTCACAGCTTGAAGCTGTGAGCTCGGCCGTGACCACTCCCGACTGCCCAGCAGTTCACTGTCAACTCCGCCACGTGACGCCGAAACTGCAAGCGACTGACTGGTGGGCCACCTACTTCGACGCTCACTACCTGCTCGAGTACGAGCCGATCTTCTCGCCCGTACGCGATCGCACGGAAGTCGCGCGACTGATCGATGTCCTCGCGCTTCCAAGTGGTGCCCGCGTCCTCGACGTCCCGTGCGGGCAGGGCCGGCACGCGCATCTGCTCGCGGAGGCGGGCTTTCGCGTCGACGGACTGGATTACTCGTCCCACCTGATCGATCTCGCGCGAGCGCGCGGCACCGGGCCCACGCTGCGCTATACCCGCGGCGACATGCGCGTGCTCCCCGCGCGCTGGACCGGGCGATTCGACGCGGTCGTCAATCTCTTCACGAGCTTCGGGTTCTTCACCGATCCGGCGGACGATCGCCACGTGATGCGAGAGTTCGCCCGCGTTCTGGCACCCGGCGGAACGCTGGTGTGGCACGGTGGAAGCCGTGACGGAGTAATGACGAAATTCCTGAGCCGCGATTGGTGGAAGGCCGATGACGGCACCATGATCGGTCACGAGCGCGCCTTCGATCCGCTGTCCGGCGTGCTCACCATCCGGACGGCGTGGGAGGGGAAGTCCGGCCGGGGCACGCGGGAGCATCGTATCCGACTCTACTCCGCCACGCACCTGGCGGAGCTCTGTCTGGAGGCAGGCCTGGTGGTGGAGGAATGCTACGACGGATTCCGGGATCGGGCACTCACGAGGCGGTCGGGTGAGATGCTGCTCGTCGCTCGCAAGCGTGAGTTGCCGCGCCGCCGGCGCGCGCGCTAGGTTTCGCGGCTATGCGCCCGATTCGTGTTCTGGTAGCCAAGCCCGGCCTCGACGGTCATGACCGAGGAGCGAAGGTCGTCGCCGCGGCGCTTCGCGACGCCGGCATGGAGGTCATCTATACCGGCCTGCACCAGACGCCCGAAATGATTGCGACCGCCGCGATCCAGGAGGACGTCGACGTGGTGGGCCTGTCGATCCTCAGCGGTGCGCACATGACGCTCTTTCCGCGCGTGCTCGCCCTCCTGAAGGACGAGGGTCGCGACGACATCCTGATCACCGGGGGCGGCATCATCCCGAAGGAAGACATGGACGCGCTGCACGCGATGGGCACGGGGAAACTGTTCGGCCCCGGCACGCCCACATCCGAGCTGATCGAGTACATCAAGCATTGGTTCGCCGAGCAGTCGCATCAGGAAGCCTGAGCGGGTCGTGAAGAGCCGGCTTCGCGAGCTGAGCGCCGAGATCCGGGTGCTCGAGGATCGGCTCCGCCAAGGCGGCGGTCCGGACAAGATCGAGAAGCAGCATGCGCAGGGAAAACTCACGGCTCGCGAACGCGTTGCCGGACTGTGCGACCCGGGCGCCCGCTTCATCGAGCTCGGCCTGCTCGTCGCCCATGATCAGTACGATGGACAGGCACCCGCCGCGGGCGTGGTCACCGGACTCGGACTCGTGCACGGCGCACCAGTCGTCATCGTGGCGAACGACGCGACGGTCAAGGCTGGCTCCTGGTGGCCGGAGACGATCCGGAAGATCCTCCGTGCGCAGGAAGTCGCGATGCGCTGTCGCATACCCATCCTGTATCTCGTCGACTCGGCCGGTGTGAACCTGCCGTACCAAGGCGGGGTGTTTCCGGGCCAGTACGGTGCGAGCCGCATCTTCTACTACAACTCCATCATGCGGCGCTATCTGCGCATTCCGCAGCTCGCGGCAGTGATGGGGCAGTGCATCGCCGGCGGAGCGTACCTGCCAGCGCTTTCCGATCTCATCGTGATGGTGAAGGGGTCGTCGTTCATGGGACTCGGCGGGCCGAATCTCGTGAAGGGCGCCACCGGGCAGTCGATCGACGGCGAGACGCTCGGCGGGGCGGTCACGCACACCGAGGTGAGCGGCGTCGCGCATTACACGGCCGAGAACGACCACGATTGCCTCGTCAAATTGCGCGAACTGGTCGCGATGCTGCCCCACGTTCGCACCGCCGCGGCACGAGGCGAGGCCGGTGCACCGAGGCCGGGCAATTCACCGTCCGCGGATCTGTACGACCTGCTCCCGGGTGACCACCGCATGTCGTATGACATGCATCAGGTCCTCCGCGCGATCGTGGACGACGGGCGACTGTCGGAATTCCAGGAGCAGCTGGCGAAGGAGATGATCTGCGGCGACGCGCGCATCGAGGGCATTCCGGTCGGTGTGATCGCCAACCAGCGCGGGCTCGTGAAGGGTCGCGCCGGCGAGAAGCCTCGCTTCGGCGGCATCGTCTACGCCGAGAGTGCAGAGAAGGTGGCCTTCTTCATTGAACGGTGCGACCGCGAGGGCATACCGCTTCTCTTCGTTCAGGACGTGTCCGGCTTCATGGTGGGACCCGAGTCGGAGCACGAGGGCGTCATCCGCGCCGGCGCTCGTTTCGTGGAAGCCATGGCCACCGCGCGCGTGCCCAAGGTAGTGCTGACGGTGAATCACGCGTCCGGCGCGGGCTATTATGCCATGGCAGGGCAGGGGTTCGATCCCGATTTCATCTTCTCGTGGCCCACGGGCCGCATGGCGGTGATGGAAGGGGAGAGCGCCGTTCAGGCCGTGCACGGTCCCACGATCGCGCGGGCCGCGGCCGAAAAGCGTCCGCTCGACGCCGATACGCAGCGTGCCGTGGATGAGATGCGTGCCGACTACGAGCTTCAGCTGGATGCGCGTTTCGCCGCCGCGCGCGGCTACGTCGACGCCATCGTGTATCCCGACGAGACGCGCGACGTGCTGGCGCATGCGCTGCGCGCATCGCTCTCCAATCCTGGCCCGCATCTGGGCCCCTTCGTCCTTCCCGCCCTCTCCGTCGGATGAGCAAGACACCAGATCCGAGTCGCATCGTCCGCGTCGCCTCCGGCCAGGGTTTCTGGGGCGATTGGCTCGATGCGCCCCGCCGCCAGGTCGAGGGCGGTCCGGTCGACTACCTCATGCTCGACTATCTGGCCGAAGTCACGATGTCGATTCTGCAGAAGCAGAAGGAGCGCGATCCCGCGATGGGGTACGCGCGCGACTTCATCGGTGCCATGGAGAGCGTGCTACCGGCGGTGGTCGATCGCGGAGTGAAAGTGATCGCGAATGCCGGTGGCGTGAACCCGGTGTCGTGCGCCCGCGCCGTGCTCGAGGTGGCGCGCAGGGCCGGCGCCACCGGCAAGCTGAAGATCGGCGTCGTCACGGGCGACGACCTGCTGCCCAGGATCGACGAGTTGATCGGCGCGGGCCACAGCCTGACGCACATGGACACCGGTGCGCCCCTGAGCACCGTCCGCGATCGCGTGCTCTCGGCCAACGCCTACATCGGCTCGACGCCGATCGTCGAGGCGCTGGCCAAGGGGGCCAATGTCGTCGTCACGGGACGATCCACCGACACGGCGCTCACCATGGCACCGCTCCGTCATGAGTTCGGCTGGGGCGCGTCCGACTGGGACAAGCTGGCGGCGGGCATCATCGCGGGACACATCATCGAGTGCGGGGCACAATGCTCCGGTGGCAACTGTCTTCACGACTGGCGCAACATTCCCGATCTCGCCAACATCGGGTATCCCATCGTCGAGGCGCGCGCCGACGGCACCTTCGTCATCGTGAAGCATCCCGGGACGGGCGGTCGCATCAGCGTTCCATCGGTCACGGAGCAGTGCGTCTACGAAATGGGCGATCCGAACAGCTACATCACGCCCGACGTCGTGGCCGACTTCACGACGATTCACCTGGCCGACGATGGGCCGAATCGTGTGCGGGTGCATGGCATCAAGGGTCGTCCGGCGACGGACAAGCTCAAGGTGTCCATCGCCTACCGGGCCGGGTTCAAGGCTGTCGGCACGCTGGTCTACTCGTGGCCCGACGCCATGGACAAGGCGCGGTTGGCCGACCGCGTCCTGCGCGAGCGGCTCGACCGGATGGGGCTGCGATTCGACCAGTCGCTCACGGAATACGTCGGGGTCAGCTCGACACATGGGCCGCTCAGCGTCGCGAGCGGCGAGGCGCCGGAGGTGCAACTGCGTGTCGGCGTTCGGGCGGATGATCGCCAGATGGTCGAGCGCTTCACGCGCGAGATCGCGCCGCTCGTGCTCAATGGGCCGCCGAGCGTGACGGGCTTCGCCGGCGGTCGGCCAAAGGTGGAGGAGATCGTCGCCTATTGGCCAGCGCTCGTCGACAAGTCCGTGGTCCAGACCAGCGTCGAGGTGCTCTCATGAAAGTGCGACTGGTGGACATCGCACACGCTCGCTCCGGAGACAAGGGCGATACGGCCAACGTCGGCGTCATCGCGCTCCGACCCGACTGGTATCCGCTCATCGACGCGCATCTCACGCGGGATCGGGTGCGCGCCCACTTCGCTGGCGTCATCACTGGCGACGTGGAGCGCTATGCCCTGCCGAACCTCAAGGCACTGAATTTTCTCCTGCATGGCGCGCTGGATGGCGGTGGCACGCTGTCCTTGAAGACCGACGCCCAGGGCAAGGTGTTCTCCACGGCGATGCTGCGCATGGTGCTCGACGTCCCGGACGACGAGGCGCGAACACTCGGTCTTCCTCCCGCGCCGGCGTGACTCGGCTTCGTCTGCTGCGCGACGGTGCCGTGGGACGCATCATCCTCGCGCGGCCGCAGCAGCAGAATGCGCTCGACCGCGCGATGGCGGACGATCTGTTCGCCGCACTGGCGCAGTTCGAGTCCGATGGAGCGTGCCGCGTGGTCCACCTCGGCGCCGAGGGCGACGACTTCAGTGTCGGCGCCGACGTCGACTCGTGGGCGCGCACTCCCGAGTCGGAGAGCGACTCCTTCCGCGCCGATGCCGAGGCCTTCGGTCGAGTGCTCCTGGCCATTCGTGCCCTGATGAAGCCGGTCGTCTGCACCGTCCGCGGGCGCGCGCTCGGGGATGGAGCAGCACTGGCATCGGCCTGTGACATCATTCTCGCACATCAGGAAGCCGAATTCGGCTATCCTGACGTGCGGATGGGATTCGTGCCCGCGCTCGTCATGACGATGCTGCGGCGGTCCGTGGGTGAAAAGCACGCGGCGGATCTCGTGCTCACCGGTCGGATCATCAGCGCCGATGAAGCGGAACGGATCGGGCTCGTCAGCCGGGTCGTGCCCGTGGCCACGTTCGACGAGGACATCGACGCGACGCTCGCGCAGATCAGCCAGTCACCCACGACCACGCTCGCGCTCACCAAGTGGCTGCTGTACAAGCTCGACGCGCTCACGTTCGAGGACGGGATCGCGGCGGGCGTGGTCACCACCGTCGAAGCGCGCGGCACCGACGCTTTCAGGGCGGGCCTCCGCAAGGTACAGGAATGGAAACTCAAACCCGAGTGAGAACGGTGCTGCTCGCGCGAGTCGTGATCGCCGCACTCAGCGTGGTGGTGTGGGGGTACGGGTACCGCGTCGACGACTCGCGCATTCGTCTCGTCGGCATCGTGGGCCTCGCGATTGCGCTCCTCCTGCGATTCGTGCCCCGTCGTTGGCTCGAGACCAGGGACGAGCGTCTGCACTAGGAGAGCAGCAGCCGTTATCTTGCAACGGTCATGATGCGCCTTCCCACACCCGAGCTGCTCGCGCCGGCCGGCTCGCTCGAAGCCGTGCGGGCCGCGCTCGCGAATGGCGCCGACTCCGTCTATCTGGGTGCCGAGCGGTTCAATGCGCGGGATGAAGGTGCGCAGCTGACGCTCGACGAAGTCGCCGAAGCCTGTCGGCTCGCGCACGAGCGGGGGCGTCGCATCTACCTCACGCTGAACATCCTGGTGAAGCCGGCGGAGCTCGTCGACGCACTGGTGTTTCTGGGTGACGCCATCGATTGCGGGGTGGATGCCGCGATCGTGCAGGACATCGGCCTCGTGCGGCTCATTCAGCGCACGTATCCCGGCTTCGAGATTCACGGCTCCACCCAGATGACCGTCCACGATGAGAGTGGCGCGCGCGTCATGCACGCGCTCGGCATCGAACGCGTCGTGCTCGCGCGCGAGAACACGCTGGACGACATTCGCGCGATCCATGCCGCCGTGCCCGGGCTCGGACTCGAGACGTTCGTCCACGGCGCACTCTGCATCGCCTACAGCGGGCAGTGCTTCATGTCGGGCATGATCTCCGAGCGAAGCGCCAATCGCGGGTCGTGCGCGCAATCGTGCCGGAAGGACTACGTGCTCGACGACGTCACGAATCATGTCGAGCTCGATCGCGGCTTTCTCATTTCTGCCAAGGATCTCGCCGCGACGGATCATCTGGCCGGGATCGCTGACGCGGGTGTCGCCTGCCTCAAGGTGGAGGGGAGGAAGAAGCGTCCCGAGTACGTGGCGACCGTGACCCACGGGTACAGGACCTTCCTCGATCGACTCGCCGCCGGCGACCGCAGCCCCCCGCCCGCCGTCGAGGTCGAGCCGCTCGCCCAGATCTACAGTCGTGGATTCACCGGTGGCATGTACGGCGGACGCGAAGGGCGCGGTTACGTGACGCGCTCACATCCGGACAATCGTGGTCGGGAGCTCGGGTCGGTGCTCCGGCACGATGGCCGGGAGCTCGTCGTCGAGGTGAGCGCGCCACTCATGACGGGCGACGGGGTAGGCTTCGAGGCGCCGGACGCACGCGGCGGCACGACGGTCGGCTTCACCATCACCGAGATTCGCACGGTCGCGCGGTCCGGCGGGACGACCACCCAGGCGATGCTCCTCCCGCCGCGCATCGCGGTGGGCGATGGGTGGCGCGTCGTGCGATCGGCCGACGCGGCGCTGCTCGCGCAGGCGCGTGCCAGCTACTCGGCGATTCCCACCGTGCTCCGCGCGCCGAAGATCGCGGTGGACGTCCGGCTGTTCGGGAACGCGGGAAGCGCGCTCAAGGCGGTGTTCGTCGCGGATGGCGAGACCGTCACCGTTCGTAGCGACGTCGCCCTTGCCCCTGCGTCCAAACGATTCCTCGATACGGCGTCGCTACGCGAGCAGCTCGGACGGCTTGGCGAAACGCCATTCGTGCTCGGCGCTCTCGCGGCGGATGCACTCACGTCGGGCCTGTTCCTGCCGATCAGCGAGCTCAATCATCTGAGGCAGCAGGCAGTCGATCAGCTGCTCGAGCGGCGCGACTGGGCGCAGCAGGCGGCTGCTGCCGATCGACGTGCGCGGATCGATGCAGCCCTCAGCGTGGACCGGCGTGAGGGCGCGCCGACGCTATCCACGGACTCCAGCGCTCCGCGCTTCGATCTCGTGGCGTCCGTCTTCTCGCTGGACGACGCGCGCACGGCCGCGTCAGCCGGAGCGACGACCATCGTGCTCGATCCGTTCCTGCGGCATCCCACGCCGCCCGTGACGCGGGTGCTGGCGCTCGCGTCGGAACTGCGCCATCAGGGCGTCATGCTTCGGCTTCGCACGCCGACCATCGTGCGTCCCGCGGAGCGTCGCGCGATTCGAAAGTGGCTCGACCTGAATCTTCCCATGTGCAGTGGACACCTCGGGCTCGTCGCGGAGCTCGCCGGTGCCGGGCGTGACGTGGTGGCGGACTATGCGGTCAACTGCTTCAACCAGCACACGGCGGCCGAACTGTTCCGGCTCGGAGCGCGTCGGATCGTGCTCTCCCTCGAGCTCACCACCGACGAGATGCTCGCGGTGTCGGCACCCTGGAGCGGCGCCGGATTCGATGTGTTCCTGTATGGCCGGCCCGAGGGGATGACGATCGAGCACTGCGTGCTGTCGGCGGCCTTCGATCGCACGCCCACGACGTGCCGCGATCTGTGCGTCCAGAAGCACGTGAACGTGCAGCTGACCGATCCGGCCGGGTACACGTTCGCTGTCGCGACCGATTCGGCCTGCCGCAATCGACTCCTGCATTCGCGCCCCGTGGAAGGCGGTGAGTTCCTGCCGCGACTCTGGCAGGGCGGGCTGCGCAACTACCATCTCGTGTTCAACGTGGTGGGAGACCCCGTCGCTCAGGTGGTGTCGGGCTACCGCGCCATGCTGGAGTCGCATGCCGCGGACGTTCGTCCGACCGCTAATCCGGTGCGCGCGGTGCTTGGTGGCGTTTTCACTCGCGGACACTTCGCGCGCGCGGTGTGAACACGATGCGCCGCAACCGCATCGGCCATGGTCGCCGCGATTCGATGACACGTCATCGGCGGGTCGGCCCCAGGCTATCGACATGACGGCCGCCGCCGAACCACGACCGACACTCGACGCTGCACGGGCGACACTTCGCGCGCGATTCGGCTTCAATGATTTTCGACCGGGCCAGGAGCGGGCCGTCAGCAGCGTGCTCGCCGGTCGCGACACGCTCGTCGTGCTGCCCACCGGCGGCGGAAAGTCCGTGTGCTATCAGGTGCCGGCCCTCCTGCTGCCCGGCCTGACGGTCGTGGTCACTCCCCTCATCTCGTTGATGAAGGATCAGGTGGACGCGCTGACGGCGCGCGGCATACCGGCCACGTTCGTCAACAGTACGCTCAGTCCGGGTGAAGTTGCGGAGCGCATGTCCCGCGTCACACGCGGAGAGGTCAAGCTCCTCTACGTGGCGCCCGAGCGCTTCGACGTCGGCACGGCGGCCGAGCGACTCCGAGCTGTCGGCGTGTCGCTCCTCGCGGTGGACGAAGCGCACTGCATCAGTGAATGGGGCCACGACTTCCGGCCGAGCTACCTGCGAGTTGCGCAGGTACGCGAGAAGCTGGGGTGGCCACCCGCCGTCGCGCTCACGGCGACGGCCACGGCGCATGTGCGACAGGATATCGTGCGCCAACTCCGCCTCGAGAATGCCGACACCATCATCACGGGCTTTGATCGCACGAACCTGCGTTACCATGTCGTGCCGACGCGCAGCGACGCCGAGAAGGACGAAGCGCTGATCGACGTGCTGCGGCGTCACGAGGGGGTCGCCATCGTGTACGCGTCCACGCGCCGGAACGTCGAGAAGGTCACGGCCACGCTCGAGCGCGCGGGTGTCTCGGCGGCGGCGTATCACGCCGGCCTCGACGACGCGCATCGCCACGACGTGCAGGAGGCGTTCATGAAGGAGTCGGTGCGCGCCATCGTCGCGACCAACGCCTTCGGCATGGGCATCGACAAGCCGAACGTCCGGGTGGTGATTCATCACGCCATGCCCGGGACGATCGAGGCCTATTACCAGGAGGCCGGACGCGCCGGTCGCGACGGAAAGCCGTCCGACGTGTACCTGCTGCATGCGTTCCCGGATCGATTCACCCACGAGTTCTTCATCAAGGGCGCGCATCCGGATCGCGCGACGATCGAGCGGGTGTACGAGCGAGTGGTGCGGTCGGCGAGCCCCTCGGGGTCGGTGCAGATCGATGCCGGCGCCATCGCCGGCGCGCTCCCCGGCAAGGTCAGCGATCGCGAGGTCGAGTCGGCGTTGCGGTTGCTCGCGAAAGCCGGCGCCCTTGCGTCGGATCCACCGAATGGCAATCGGGCGTACGTCAGGCTGCTTGCCACGGCCGACCGCGTGAAGCGCGAGCTTGGAGCGGGCGCCGAGCACGAGCTCGGTCTGCTGCGTGCGCTCTGGCGCATCGCCGGCGACCGACTCTACGACGGCGTCACCATCGACCTGGATGCGGTGCCGCCGCCAGCGGGCGGCAGCCCGCGCGCGAGCAGCATGCGCGACGCGCTCGAGGGTGCCCAGTTCGTCGAGTGGCATCGAGTGGGCGGAGGGGATCGCGTGACGAATGCAAAGCGACCGCTCTCCGCGTATCCGCTCGACTGGTCGGCGCTCGATCGTCGACGGTCGGCCGAGCTGGCGAAGCTCGAGGCGGTGCAGCAGTACGCGTATGCCTCGGGCTGCCGCCGCGGCTTCGTGCTGCGATACTTCGGCGATCCCGCCGCCGGGCGGGATTGCGGCGGGTGCGACAATTGCCTTGGGACGCACGATGCGTCTCGTCGCGACCGCACGACGGCCAGTCCGCGCGCGCCGGCCGCGAAGTCGCGGGCGAAATCGAGGCCGGTCGCGCGAGTGTCGACGGACGGAGAGGAGTTCACCGCGAGCGCCGGCGACGCTCGACTGCTCGAGCGGCTACGGGCTCTCCGCACGGGCATCGCACGTGAAGAGAAGGTGCCGGCGTACGTCGTCTTTGCCGATCGTACCCTGTTGGAGATGGCCATGCGCCGCCCCAGGTCGCCGTACGCGCTTGGCGAGATCCGGGGCGTCGGTCCCATGAAGATCGAGAAGTACGGCGAGCGATTCCTCGCGCTGCTCTCCGCCGCCGCCGACGACACCGAAGCAGCCTGACCGCACCCACCGCATAATCCCATGGATGATTCCCTGTATTTCTCCGAGCAGCATCTGGCCGTGCGAGAGATGGTCCGCCAGTTCGCCCGTGAGGAGGTTGCGCCGGTCGCAGCGAAGTTCGACGCCGATTCGATCTTTCCGTGGGACAACGTCAAGAAAATGGGCGAGCTCGGCCTGCTGGGTGTGCCGTGGCCCGAGGAGATGGGCGGAGCGGGACTCGACCTGTTGAGCTACATGATCACGATCGAGGAGCTCGCCAAGGAAGACGCCTCCACCGGGCTCACCGTCTCCGCACACACGACGCTCGGCACGTCGCCCATCGTGCATTTCGGCACCGATGAGCAGAAGCGGCGCTATGTGCCGCTCCTCGCCAGTGGTCGCGTGCTGGGTGGCTTCGGACTCACCGAGCCGGACGCGGGCTCCGACGCCGGCGGCACGCGAACCACGGCGGTCCGACGGAACGGTCACTACGTCCTCAACGGAAGCAAGCGGTTCATCACGCATGGGAGTGTCGGCGAGATCTTCATCGTCACGGCTGTCACGGACGCCTCGAAAGGCACGAAGGGAATCAGCTCGTTCATCCTCACGAAGGAAACGTCGGACCTCGCGAAGGTCCGCGAGATCGGAATCGGTCACGATACGTCGTTGGCCCCGATGAAGGGCTTTCGCGCCGGCAAGAAGGAGGACAAGCTGGGCTGGCGCGCATCCGACACCGCCGAGCTGATCATGGAAGACGTCGAGGTACCGGCCGAGAACCTGCTTGGCACGGAAGGGCAGGGGTTCGTCAACTTCATGCGCACGCTCGATGCAGGACGCATCGGCATTGCTGCGCTGTCGCTGGGTATCGCGGAAGGCGCGTACGAAGAAGCGGTGCGCTACGCCAGCGTGCGCAGACAGTTCGGCAAGGCGATTGCCGAATTCCAGGGCATCTCCTTCCAGCTCGCCGACATGGCGACCGAGATCGAAGCCGGACGACACCTCATGTTCCACGCGGCGTGGCTCGCGCAGCAGGGCAAGCCGTTCAGCAAGGAGGCGGCGATCGCCAAGCTGTTCTGCTCGGAGCTCGCGATGCGGGCGACGACCAAGGCGGTCCAGGTGTTCGGCGGGTACGGGTACACCAAGGATTATCCCGTCGAGCGCATGATGCGCGACGCCAAGATCTGCGAAATCGGCGAAGGCACGTCGGAGATCCAGCGCATGGTGATCTCGCGGCATATCCTCAAGGAGCTCGCCGGCTGAGCATCGAGTCTGGCTCCGGCGCGTTGCGCTCTCCGCCGGCGACCGTTAGCTATTCTGCAGTGATAGCGCATCCTGCTTTTTCGCATCCGGCACCGCGCGGCGATTCGCGCGTCGGCCGGGTCGTATCGCGTGTCAGCATGGCCGAGGCAGTCGTCGGTCGTGTGAGCGCGCTCGTCGTATCCGTCGCGCATTCCCGATTGGGTTCGGGAGATCGCACGTCCCGTCGGTCTTTGGCGGCCATCCTCGCCTTCGTCGTCGCGTCCCTCGCACGCGTCGCCACCAGGTCGAATCG
>JAJAYP010000254.1 GCA_026786185.1 Gemmatimonadaceae bacterium | reverse complement strand
CGGGCGTCCCTTGCCGAACCGCGCGCCCGCGCGGGCGGGCGGGGGCCACCCACCCCCCGGGCCCCACGCCGCGGACGACGACGACTATCACGTCACCGTCGCGTATCCCGCGTTGCGGCGCTCCCCTCGGCCGTGGGGAGGCGTGCTCCGCCTCGCCATCGACGATCGGGTGATGGACGGGATGGAGGTGGCGTCGGTGATCGACGACGCCAGCGCTGCCGACGCCGATCGCGAGCGCGCGAGCATCGCTGTGCGCGCCATCGCGCGCGCCGCCGCGAAGTACGCGGTCACGAAGGCGGTCGAGGACAAGTCGGGAAAGGTGATGGGCAGGATCGCGAACATCGGGAGCGCGATCCTCGAGCGAGCCGACGTGCGGTCGTGGCACGTGCTGCCACAGGAGATCACGCTGCTTCGCGTGAGGGTGCCGGCCGGGACGCGAGCGGTGCGCGTGCAGGTTGGCGACGGCTCGGCGGTGCGCACGGTGGAGATCGGCGACCTCGTCATGCGGCCGGGCGAGCTGACGATCGTGCCCGTGAGACTCTGGCGCGATCCGCTCCCGCCGAGGTAGCCCCAACGCCGGCGTACGGGTATTGATGAGTGTGCATCGACGATGCGCCCCGAGTCTCCCCGAACCCGTGAGCCATGCCCGCCTGGACACCGATCCATCTACCCGCCGACGTTCCGCCGCCGAAGGGTCCGTACACGCCCGCGGTGCGCGCCGGCGATTTCGTGTACGTGAGCGGCCAGGTGCCGCGCGATCATGCCACCGGCGAACTGGCCGGCGCGGACGTAGCAACCCAGACGCGAAAGACGCTGTCCAATGTGCAGCGGGTGCTCGAGCAGGCGGGAGCATCACTCACCGATGTCGTGAGCGTGACGGTGTACCTGGCACATGCGGACGACTGGAGCGCGATGAATGCGGTGTACGCGGAAAAGTTCCAGCCGCCGTATCCGACGCGTACCACGGTCGGTGCGGAGCTGCGCGACATCCTCGTGGAGATCAGCGTGACCGCCTATCGTCCGGTCCGGCCTTAACGAACGGGAACGCTTCGCGTCTTCCACGATGGCCGCGCTGATGCGGACCAACACTTTGGAGGCTACATGCGTAAGAGTCGTGTACTGGCACTCGTCCTCGCGTCGCTCGTGTCCGCCGCGTCGTTCGCCGGCGCGCAGGCGCCGGGCGTGATGGAGAAGGGCGGTCGCCATGCGATGGGCCGCGGAATGGAGGGTCGTCGCGATGGCGCGCGTGGCGAGATGCTGCGCGGACTGAAGCTGAGCGACGCCGAAAAGGCGAAGGTGAAGGAGATTCGGAGCCGCTACGCCGCGGAAGGAACGGCTCAGCGCGAAGCGATGAAGCCGGCGATGCAGGAGGCGCGTGCGTTGCGCCAGAAGGGCGACACGGCCGGACTTCGCTCGCTGCGGGATCGGAACAAGGCGAGCCGGGAGCAGATGCAGGCGCTCGCACTGCGCCAGCAGGCGGACATCCGCGGCGCGCTGAGCGCGGAGAACCAGAAGCAGTTCGACCTGAACCTGAAGGAGCGCGCGTCGCGCCGCGCCGAGTGGAACAAGGACGGCAAGGACGGCCGGAAGGGCGAACACCCACGCAACCACGCGCGCACGCGCGCAGGACGATAGCGACGGGGAGTGACTGGGCGCTGGTGGGGCGCACAACGCGAACCGAAGCGAACGCGAATGGGTCGGCAGCTCGCTGCCGGCCCATTCGTGCGTCGGGACCCGCGTGGTGACGTCGTATATTTCCCGGGTCGCCACCGCTGCCCACGTTGCTCTTCCCACTTCCGCCTCGCTCGTCATGACCCCAATCCGTCGTCTCGCGATCGCGCTCCAGTTCCTCGCGGCGCCGGCTGCGGCACAGCGCGGCGCGCCGCAGCGTGCGTTCCAGCTCGCCGACTGGTACCGGCTCACCACGCTCAGCGGGCCGGCGATGTCGCCGGCGGGAGATCGTGTGGCGGTCACGGTGACGACCGTGCGCGAAGCGGAGAACAAGCGGCACAGCGAGATCTGGGTCGTCCCCACCGCGGGCGGCGAGCCGCAGCGCTTCACGTCGCCCGGCACGGAGAGCTCGGCACCACGCTGGTCGCCTGACGGACGGTATCTGTTCTTCACGTCGCCGCGCACCGGTGGCAAGGGGAACAGCTGGGCCATTCGCATGGATCAGCCGAGCGGCGAGGCGACGCAGATCGAACGCTATCCCAACGGGTCGACGCCGAGCGATCATCGCTTCGCGATCTGGGCCGATGCCGACAGCGTGTCGGCCGCCGACTCCACCAATGCGGCGACCGATCCGTACGGGAAGATGCAACCGATGGCGCGGCCGCCATTCGGCGCGATCACCACACCGGTGCACGCCGGACGGTTCGATGGCAGGCAGGTGGTGGACATGCGCTACAAGTCGAACGATCGTGGGTACGTGCCGGGCGCGCGCGAGGCGCGCGTGTGGCGGCCGTCGCAGCTCTGGATCCAGACGTTCGACGGCAGCGCGAAGCGCCAGCTCACCCGCACGCCCGTCTCGAAGCGAGGCGCGTCGGTGAGTCCGGACGGAAAGTGGGTCGCGTTCATTGCGGATGCGCGGTTGCGCGCCGACTCGGTCGTCGAGCACGAGCGCGATTCGCTCTCCTACCTGCCGTACGATCGTGCCCGCGACGAAGCGCCGCGCAACGACATCGACGCCTTCGTCATGAGCACGGACGGCGGCGAGCCACGCCGACTCGCGGACTGGATGGGCACCGAAAGCGACCTGACATGGTCACCGGATGGCCGGCGGATCGCGTTCATCGGACGTGCGACGCGAGTGGCCTCGGCGCGCGTCTACATCGTCGACGCGGCCGGTGGTGCGCCGGTGCTCGCGCTCGCCGACGAATTTCGCTCCGAGCCGTCGCGACTGGAGTGGCTGCCCGGCGGCACACTGCTATTCGCGGCGGATGTGGGCGGGAGCAGCGGGCTGTTCTCGCTCAACCCGGCCACGCGACAGCCTGTCCCGTTGCTCGGCGGCCGGCGCAAGATGTCCGGCTTCAGCTTCGATGCAAAGGGCCGGCGTGTCGCATTCGTCTCGACGAGCATGACGAAGCCCACCGAGCTTCACGTCGCCGACAGCGACGGCCGGAACGAGCGACGTCTCACCGGCTTCAACGACAAGCTCGCGAGCGAGGTGGCGTTCAGCGACGCCGAACGCCTGACTTTCGCGTCGGTTGGCGGGATGGAGATCGAGGGCTGGCTGATGAAGCCATTCGGCTGGCAGCCCGGCCGAACGTATCCCGTCGTCCTCTACATCCACGGCGGTCCGCATTCGCAGTACGGGGAAGGCTGGTTCGACGAGTTCCAGAATCTCGCGGCGCAGGGGATGTACGTGCTGTTCACGAACCCGCGCGGGTCGAGCGGCTACGGTGGCGACTTCACCTACTCGACGCGTGGGCGGTGGGGCGCGGAGGATTACGAGGACCTGATGAAGGCGACGGACATCGCGGCCGCGCGCGCCGACATCGACTCGACGCGCATGGGTGTGACCGGTGGCTCCTACGGTGGATTCATGACGGCGTGGATCACCACGAAGACCAATCGGTTCAAGGCGGCCCAGACCGATCGCATGATCAGCGACTGGACGTACTGGTACGGCGCGTCGGACGCGCAGGGGCTCACGGAGTTCGAGTTCTACGGCAAGCCGTGGGACAACATCGCGATGTACGACACGCTCTCGCCGATCCGTCGCGTGACGAAGGTTCGCACGCCCACGCTGATGGTGCAGAGCGAGGAGGACTTCCGTACGCCGATGGGGAACGCGGAGTTGTGGTTCATGGCGCTCAAGAAGCAGAACGTGCCGGTGGAGCTGGTGCGTTATCCGCGCTCCACGCACGAACTCTCGCGCTCGGGCGAGCCGTGGCTGCTCGTCGACCGTCTGGGCCGGTTGCGACAGTGGTTCGGTTACTGGTTGCGGGACGGCGCGAACAAGGTGTCGAACTGAGGTGACGACGTGATGGTGGCACGAAGCGTGACTTTGACCACCGCATGACACGATCGTACTGCATCGCCATCGTCACCCTGCTGTGGACCGTCGCCGCCTGCGCCCAGACCGAATCGCGCGCCGCTGACGGCGGTCCGGAAACCGATATCGCGCGGGCGGCGACGGTTCGGCTGGCCGGGAACCCGCTCGCCGCACGCGCCGATTCGCTGATTCGCGCCGGCCGGCCGTGGCGTGCGACTGCGTTGCTCGCGCCGTCGCTGCGTACGCCGGCGAGTGCTGCACCGGAGCTGCGGCTCGCCGGTGCGCGCGCGGCGTGGGGATGGGATGGCTGGAGCGAGGTCGATCGCCTCCTGCGCGATGCACCCTGGCTGGATACCAGCTTCGGTGGGGAAGGGCGCGAGCTGCTGGCGAGAAGTGCGCTCGCTCGGGGGCAGGACGCCGTGGCGGACGCGCGCGCGGCCCTCGCGTCGGCGAGCACGGACGAAGTACGGGTCGTGCGCCGCGTGATGCTCGCGCGCGCGTACGACCGCGGCAATCAGCCGGATAGCGCGTCGGCGGCGTACCTCTCGGGTGCGTCACGCCTGCCGCGTGTCGCCGACTGGCTTCGACTGCGCGCCGCGGGCGTCACTGCCGACAGCGGAGCGCGTGCGACACTGTTCGCACGCGTCGGTAGCGCACCGGCGCGCGCGCGCATCGCCTTCACCGACGCCCAGGCGCGCGAGCGAACGGGCGACTTCGCCGGCGCGGCCCGCGTGTACAGGAGCGTGGGCGAAGAGGGGTCGGCATTCCGCGCCGAAGCGTTGCTGGCGCGCGACGATGCAGCGAAGTCCGCACTGGCGACTCGCATCGTGGCCTATCTGTCGCGTAGTCCGAGCGCCGCGAACGTGAGATCGGCGGTCGAGGTACTCGCGACGCTCGAGGCGCCCCTCACGGCGCCACAGGAGCTGGTCACTGCTCGAGCGGCGGCCGAGAGCGGACCCGCGGCGCGGGCGATCGCCGGATTCGAGCGCGTGCTGCGCACGAGTTCGTCGGGGACGAATGCCCTGACGCCCGCCGATCGCTTCGCCTACGCCGGCGCGCTGCTACGCGCCGGCCGCGCGGCGGACGCGGCGTTGCAGTTCGCGCTCATCGGTGAGCCTGCGCTCGCGGCAGCGGCGTCGTACCAGCGGGCGCGGGCACTGTTGCAGTCGGGTAATGGATCGGGCGCGCGGTCGGCACTTCGAAGCACCGCGACCACGTACGCGACGACCAGCGCTGCAGCCGCGCCCGCGCTCCTGCTGCTGGCGGACCTGCAAGTGGACGACGGCGACCTCGCGGGCGCGGCGCGCAGCCTGGCCGAGGTGGGTCAACGGCACCCTGGCGCGACGCAGGCGCCACTCGCGCGATTCCGACGTGGGCTGCTCGCGTTCTCTCGCGATCCGGGTGCGGCGGCGGCCGTCTTCGATACGCTGGTGCAACGGTACCCCAGGGACGACGAAGCGACTGCGGCGCGGTACTGGGCAGCGCGGTCGCACGATCGCGCAGGTCGGAGAGCCGACGCCGAACGCCGGTGGCGCGAGATCATCGCCGATTCGCCGCTCTCGTACTACGCACACCTGAGCGCGCGTCGGTTGAAGGCGGCGCCGTGGGCCGCGCCGGCGGGCGCCGATACGGTGGCGCACATACCCGCGGTCGACAGCGCGCTCGTCCGACTCACGCTGCTCGACCAGCTCGGGATGGACGTGGAGTCGCGCTTCGAACTCGACGCGCTCGCGGAGCGGGCGGAGACCACGCCGTCCGACGCGACCGCCATTGCGCAGGGCATGGCCGCAGCGGGGCAACCCTCGCGGGCGCTACGGGTGGCGGTGGGGGCGCTGGGTGGTAACTCGGGATCGCGCGCGTTGCTGCGAGCGGCCTATCCCGTCGTGCACGCAGACGCACTGGTGGAAGAGTCACGGCGCAACGCACTCGATCCGGCGCTCGTGGCGGGACTGATTCGCCAGGAGTCGAGCTTCAACCCGCGGGCAATCTCGCCCGCCGGTGCGCGTGGACTGATGCAGTTGCTGCCCACGGTGGGCGCGTCCGTCGCACGCTCGCGCAATTACCCGCTCTGGAATCAGGCGCTGCTGCTCGACCCCGATGTCAGCCTCGAGCTGGGCACGGCGCACCTG
>JAJAYP010000253.1 GCA_026786185.1 Gemmatimonadaceae bacterium | reverse complement strand
CCCGGGCCGCCAGGCGACCGGTACCCCCCCCGGGGCCGCCGGCGCTACCCAGGGCTTGTCCGGGCGCCCGCCCCCTACCCCCCCCGGCGGGCCCCCCCGGGCGCCAGCGCGGTCGGCGCGCCAGAAGCGATCGAAGACGTGCCCAAGGTCGGCCGCCGAAATACCAATGCCGGAATCCCGGATGGTGAAGGCGATCTCTGCGCCCACACGCTGGCTCAGGGAGAACTCGACCTTTCCGCCGCGCGGCGTATACTTGATCGCGTTCGTGATGATGTTGAGGAACAGCTGGCGCAGCCGGCGGGCGTCGCCGTCGACCCAGCCCTCCTCCAGGACGGACATCGACACAACGAGCCCGGCGTGCTCGCCGAGGATGACCGCGGTCTCGTAGACGTCGCGAACGAGCGGTCCGAGGGCGATGGGTTCGCGATGGATGTCGAAGCGACCTTCGTCGGCGCGGGCCAGGGTGAGCAGACTGTCGACGAGATCCGCCATCCGCGTCGTCTCCTGCAGCGCTTCCTCGAGCGCCTGCATTGCCTCGCTGCCCGCCGCATTGGGATGCATGGCTCGCTCGACGTCGGCGCGGAGCACGGTCAGCGGAGTCTTGAGCTCGTGGCTGGCATCGGCGGTGAAGCGACGCAGCGCGCTGAATGACGACTCCAGTCGACCGATCATCGCGTTCAGGGTCGTGCCCAGTCGCGACAGCTCCTCGTTGCCGAGGTCGGACGGAAGGCGGCGGTGCAGCGATCGGCCGTCGGTGATCGCCTCGACTTCGTTGATGAGGCGTTCCACGGGTTCGATCGCCCGCCCGGCGATCACGTACGAGGCGGCGATGGACACGAGCACGATGACGGGCAGGACGATGAGCAGCGTACCGACGAGCAGCGACGGTCCGAGCTCGGCGATCGACGTCGGCACGCCGGCGACAACGCGCGTGATGTTCGGGAGCAACGCGGGATCGCGGCGCGCGGCGAGCAGCAGGCGACCGCCGAACAGCGAGTCCGACACTTCCACGCTGATGCCCTGGCCGCCGGGGACAAGACCGACCGCGGCTTCATCGATCGCCGACCGGTCTTCATCCGGCAACTGGCGAATGCCGATGGAGCTGTAGATCTGCCGGTCGTCGCGGTCGTAGACGATGAAGTAGCCGGGCACGCGCTCCAGCAGCGAGCGCAGGTCCTCTGTCGCGTACACCCGTGTCCCATGACGCCCGGACCCCTCGCCCGCCGCGCGCTCCACGGTGAGCGTGGTCCCTTCGCGCGACGCGGCGCGCAGGAAGGCGAGCGCACGGTCGCCCTGTCCCAGCGCGGCGGTGCCGAGCTCCTGTTGCCGGCGCGCGTTGCGCGCGAAGTGCAGCGCCCCGGCGAAGATGATGAGATTGCCGACGAGCGCGAACGCGTAGGCGACGGTGAGGCGCGCGCGCAGGGACGTCATCCTACTCCTTGAGGACGTAGCCGACGCCGCGCACGGTGGTGATGAGCTTCCGCGCGTGCCGGGCGTCCACCTTCTTGCGGAGGTGATTGATCACGACGTCCACGATGTTCGTGCCCGGGTCGAAGTGATAGCCCCAGGCGTACTCCGTGATGAGGGTTCGGCTCATCACGCGACCGGCGTGCCGGGCGAGGTACTCCAGCACCGTGTACTCCTTCGGCGTGAGCTCGATCAGCTCCCCGCTCCGCCGCACTTCGCGCGTCGCCTGATCGATGGCGAGGTCGCCGACCTGCAGGACCGGCGAGGCGAGCGCACGCGGGCGCCTCGCGAGCGCCTCGACTCGCGCGAGCAGTTCCTCGAAGGCGAATGGCTTCGTGACGTAGTCGTCGGCGCCGGCGCGGAGTGTGGCGACCTTCGTGTCCACCGCGTCCTGGGCGGTCAGCACCAGCACGGGACGCTCGAACCCCTTCGCGCGCAGCGACCGTAGCACGTCGATGCCGCTCTTGCCCGGCAGCCGCATGTCGAGCACGATGAGGTCGTATGCTTCCGAGCTCGCGCGCCGTTCGCCTTCCTCTCCGTCCGTCGTGAGATCGACCGCGCACCGATGCTCCTCCAGTCCGCGCTTCACGTACTGGCCGACGGTGGGATCGTCCTCGATGACGAGGATGCGCATCGCGCGCTATTCCTCGCCGCCGGGGCGCCGGAAGTTGTATTCCCGGATCTTCCGATAGAGTGTCTTGGAGCTGATGCCCAGGGTCGAGGCCGCCTTGCCCTGATGCCAGTTGGTGTTGTGCAGCACCGTCTCGATATGTCGCCGCTCCAGCTCGGCGAGCGAGATCGCGGGTGACGAGACCGGCGTCGGGTTGTGACCGGGTAGCTGGAGCGGCAGGTCCGCGGCGCGAATCTGCGGACCCTGCGCGAGCAGCACCGCGCGCTCCATGACGTTCTTCAATTCACGAACGTTGCCGGGCCACTGGTACCGCACGAGCAGCTCGAGCGCGTCGGGCGCGAGCGTCGGCGGCGTCGCCTTGCCGTACTGCTTGAGGAACTGTCGTGCGATGAGCGGGATGTCCACGGCGCGATCGCGCAGCGGCGGCAGTTCGATCGCGATGGTGTTGATGCGATAGAAGAGATCGTCGCGGAACATGCCGTCACGCACCCGGTCGGCGAGATCACGGTTCGTGGCGGCGAGCACACGCACGTCCACCTCCACCTTCTGGGTGCCGCCGACGCGGTAGAAGCTCCGCTGGTCGAGCGCCCGCAACAACTTGCCCTGCAGCTTGGAGGAGAGCTCGCTGATCTCGTCGAGGAAGAGCGTGCCGCCCGCGGCAAGTTCCATGAGGCCGAGCTTGCGCTCGTCCGCCCCCGGGAAGGCGTTCCGCTCGTGGCCGAACAGCTCACTCTCCAGCAGTCCCTCGGTGAGCGCGGCACAGCCGACGTCCACGAACGGACCGCTGCGCTCGGACAGTCGATGCAGCATGTGCGCGACGAGCTCCTTCCCCGTGCCCGACTCTCCGCTGATGAGCACGGGCGAGTCGCTCGGCGCCACGCGTGCGATGGCATCGAGTACCGCGAGCAGCGGCGCGTACTGCGTCGTGATCTCGAGTGCGCCGCCGGCGCGGTCCAGCTGTGACTGGAACAGCACGTTCTCACGCGCGAGGCGTCGCTTCTCCCAGGCGCGCCGGACGAGCACGTCGATCTCGGCCATGCGATACGGCTTCGCCATGTAGTCGTAGGCGCCCAGCTTCATCGCGCTGATCGCCGTTTCGATCGTGCCGTTGCCGGTGATGATGATGACCTCCGGTGGATCGGCGTCGGCGCGGACCTGCTTCAGCACCTCGAGTCCATCGAGCTCCGGCATGACGATGTCGAGCAACGCGACGTCGTACGCTTCGGCGCGAAGCGACTCGAGCGCGGCGCGGCCGTCGGTCACGGTGTGCACGGCGTAGCCGCGCCCCCCGAGAAAGTTGGACAGGATCTGTCCCAGGTGCACCTCGTCCTCGGCGACGAGCACCTTGATCTTCGAATCATTCATGTCGCGTCTCCCGTTTCGTCCGCGCGCGGCAGGAGGATGCGGAACACGCTTCCCTCCCCTGGCGTGCTCTCGACCTCGATGCGCCCGCCGTGCTCGGCGATGATCGCATAGCAGATCGAGAGTCCGAGGCCAGTGCCGCGGCCAGGCGCCTTGGTGGTGAAGAACGGCTCGAAGATCTTCGTCAGCTCGGCGCGCCGGATCCCCTCCCCCTGATCGACGATCTCGGCGACGACCGATCGGGCATCGTCACCCCATTTGGTGCGCAGCGCGACGGTGCCACGCTCCTGCATGGCATCCATCGCATTGAGGAGCAGCGCCATGAACACCTGCACGAGCTGCTCCTCGTTCGCGCGGACGACCTGCCCGAGCGTGCGGTCGAGGTCGACCTTCACCTGCAGCTTCTTGAATCGCGTGTGATGCTTCAGCACGAACAGCGTCCGCTCGATCGCCGCATTGACGTCGAGTAGTGTCTTGTCGGCCGACTTCGGCCGGCTGAAGTCGAGCAGCGAGTCGACGATGCCCTTGCAGCGCAGGACTTCGCTCTGAATGAGCCGGAAGCCATCGGCGACGTCGGGCGGCGCGGACTCGTGCGTGAGCTCCAGGCTCTCCGCGCACGCGGCGATCGTGGCGAGCGGGTTGTTGATCTCGTGCATCACGCCCGCCGCGAGCGTGCCGATGGCCGCGAGCTTCTCCGCCTGCGAGAAGCGATCCTGTGCCTGGCGCCATTCCGTGACGTCCTCGCCGACCGTGATGACGTGCGTCACCGGCCCGTTGTCGAGCCGCATGGGAATCTTCGACAGGCGGTACGTCCGCAACTCGCCCGTAGCCGTCGACTCCATCTGGAAGATCTGGAGCCGACCGGTGGCGAAGACCTCGTCGAACTCCCGGCGGAGCACGGTGGCGGGCTGGCGATGGAGGATCTCGAAGATCGTGCGACCGATCGCCTCTTCGCGCGAAACGCCCTGCATGCCCGTCTCGCGCTTGCGATTCCAGACCGAGATGCGGTACTCGCGGTCGATCACGTAGAGTCCGACGGGCAGGGAGTCGATGATGCGTTCGGTGACGCGTCGCTCGCGATCGATCTGGCGTGTGCGTTCGATGACTTCGCTTTCGAGCCGGTGCGCGTATGCCGCCTGGCGCAGTACCGGGGCGAGGATATCGGCCACCGTCGCGAGAAACGTTCGCTCGGCGGGCGAGAGCGTCGTCGTGGGCGTGAGGACGAGCGCACCCAGAGGATGGTGCGCCGCGTCGAGCCGCACGACGACGATGTCCCCGGCGTCTCGCGATCGCTGGGCGACCCGCGCGCGAACGACGGAGGCAGCGGG
>JAJAYP010000252.1 GCA_026786185.1 Gemmatimonadaceae bacterium | reverse complement strand
TCCACGGTGGCCAACGGCATCGCCGTGAGCTCCGACTCACGCTACGCGTTCGTGAGCAGTGAAGGCGTTGGCGCTGCACCCGGCAAGGTCGACGTGTACGACTTGCGCGCATTGGCGAAAGTCGGCACGGTGGACGTGGGGCAGCAAGCCGGCGGGATCGCGTTCTGGAAGATGGAGGCGGCGGCGAGGTAGCGGGTGACTGCGAGTGATCATGCGACTACTCCACTGAATGCGACCGATCCGCCAAATCCTCTTGTTCCTCGCCTTCGTGCCTGCAATCATGGGAACGTGGAGGCTGATACAACTACCAATGATCGCGCGAAACAACGGAGCGGGTGACGGCTCGTGGTGGACATCGGCGATCGTCGCTGTACTGCTGGCGTGTGCGGCACTGTGTGCGGGATTGGTGATCGCGTGGTGCCTGGAACTACGCGGATCGCGCGTCGCCGCGCTGGTACCGTTCGTCGGCACCGCTATCGTGGTCTATGGCCGCCGGCTGTCCGCGCAGGGCGGGCCGGAAGAGATGTATTTGCTCGATGATGCGAAGTTGTGGATCATTTTCCTTGGCGCCGCGATCGTGTTGTGTGCGCTCGCGGCCGCCATGCCATTGGCTGAGAGACGCGTCCATGACATGCGCGAGGACCGATAGGCGCAGTGACTGCTCGGCCGCTCACCAAACTGCGGAAGCTCTGCCTCTCACTACCTCAGGCAGTGGAAGTCGAAGCGTGGAGCGAGCCCACCTTCCGCGTGGGCAAGAAGCTGTTCGCGATGTACGCCTCGGCGGACAATCATCACGGTGGCGGTCGGCCCGCGGTCTGGTGCAAGGCGGGGTCCGGCAATCAGAGCCTCATGGTGCGTGCCGCGCCCGACCGCTTTTTCGTTCCTCCGTACGTGGGTCCGAGCGGCTGGGTCGGCGTCTACCTGGACGCAGCGGTGGATTGGGGCGAGTTGAAGGAACTGCTGACGGATGCCTACCGACTCATTGCGCCCAAGCGGCTCGCTGCGCTCCTGCCGAACGAGTGACGGCGGCCGCGCGGTGATGCACGCCACGCACCAAAGCGCGCGCGACGCACGTGGAGCTCACCCGTCGAGATATCGCGCCAGATAGGGCGCCGTTCGGCTTCCGTCGAGACGCGCCACGCGCGCCGGCGCGCCAGCGCCGACGATTCGCCCACCCTCGTCGCCCGCCCCCGGTCCCACATCCATCACCCAATCGCTCCGCGCCACGACGCTCATGTCGTGCTCCACGACGATCACCGTGTTCCCCGACTCGACGAGTCCGTCGAGCTGGGTGACGAGCCGTTCGACATCCGATGGGTGCAGTCCGGTGGTGGGCTCGTCGAGGATGTACAGGCCGTTGCCGCGCTGGGCGCGCTGCAGCTCGGTCGCCAGCTTGATGCGCTGCGCTTCGCCGCCGGACAGTTCGGTGGCCGGCTGTCCGAGCCGCAGATACCCGAGCCCCACTTCGCGCAGCACATCGAGCGCACGACGGATGTGGACCTCTTCCTCGAAGAACGACCACGCCGCGTCGACGGTGAGGCCGAGCACCTGCGCGATGTTTCGGTCGCGATAGCGGATCTCCAGCGTCTTCGCGTTGTAGCGCGCACCATGACAGGTGGGGCAGGGCGCGTACACGCTGGCGAGAAAGAGCAGCTCGACCATGACGAAGCCCTCGCCTTCGCATGTCTCGCATCGTCCCTTGGCGACGTTGAACGAGAAGCGGCCCGCGTCGTACCGCCGCGCACGCGCGGCCTTCGTCGAGGCGAACAACTTGCGCACGTGATCGAACAACCCCGTGTACGTCGCGAGGTTGGAGCGCGGCGTGCGGCCGATGGGCTTCTGGTCCACCATGACGAGGCGCCTGATCGCGTCCACTCCCTCGGTGATCTCGCCACCCACCGTGGATGGCGTAGTGCGCTCCAGCTCCTCGCCATCCGCGTCGGTCTCCAGGGGATGCCCGAGATGCTGTGCGACGAGCTCGACGAGCACCTGGCTCACGAGGCTCGACTTCCCCGACCCTGACACGCCGGTCACCGTGGTGAAGACGCCGAGCGGGAAGTCGACGTCGAGCGCGTGCAGGTTGTTACGCGTCACGCCGCGCAATCGCAGCCACCCCGACGGCATGCGTGGCGCACGTGGCGACTGCGTGCCGGCACCGTTGGTGAAGAGATGCCGTCGCGTCTGGGAAGCCTCCACCGCGCGCAGTCCGTCCGGCGGACCGCTGTACACGATGTGACCACCCTGCTCGCCGGCGGCCGGTCCGACATCCACGATCCAGTCGGCCTTCCGGATCACATCCAGGTCGTGCTCGACGACGAACAGCGAATTGCCCGAAGCCTTGAGCTGATCCAGCGCGATGAGGAGCGACTCGGTATCTGCCGGGTGAAGTCCCGCCGAGGGCTCGTCCAGGACGTAGACGACGCCGAACAGGTTCGAGCGCACCTGCGTGGCGAGCCGCAGCCGCTGGAGCTCACCGGGCGAGAGCGTCGGCGTACTGCGGTCCAGCGACAGGTACCCGAGGCCGAGATCGAGCAGCACGGCGAGCCGCTCCACCAGATCGCACGCGATGCGCTCCGACACCATCGCTCGTTCCGGATGCTCCTTGGCCATCCGCACCTCGTCGGGCGCCGTGCCATCGGCGTACGGCCGCATGATGCCGGACAGCCGTCCCATCGTGAGCGCCGACATCTCGGCGATGTCCAGGCCGGCGAACTTCACCGCGAGCGACTCGCGCCGCAGGCGCTTTCCCTCGCAGACGGGGCAATCGGCGCCCACCATGTACTGCGCGACGCGCCGCTTCATCGACGCGCTCTGCGTCGTGGCGAAGGTCTGCAGCACGTACTTCCGCGCGCCGGTAAACGTGCCCTGATAGTCCGGAGGCTCGCGGCGCCGGATCGCGCGCTTGACCTCGGCATGCGTGTAGCCGGCGTACACCGGCACCTGCGGCTGCTCGTCGGTGAACAGCAGCCACTCTCGGTCCTTTTTCGGCAGGTCGCGCCAGGGCACGTCCACCGCGTAGCCGAGCGTCGTGATGATGTCACGCAGATTCTGCCCCTGCCAAGCGGAGGGCCAGGCCGCGATGGCGCGCTCGCGGATCGTGAGCGTGTCGTCGAGCACCATCGACTGCTCGGTCACCTCGTAGACTCGGCCAAGTCCGTGACAGTTGGGGCACGCGCCCGCTGGCGTGTTCGGGGAGAACGCTTCGGCGTGCAGGAGCTCCTGCTGGCGCGGATACCTTCCGGCGCGCGAGTACAGCATGCGCAGCAGGTTCGACAGCGTCGTCACGCTTCCCACGGACGAGCGGGTGGTGGGCGCCCCCCGCTGCTGCTGGAGCGCAACGGCCGGAGGCAGGCCGTCGATCGAGTCCACGTCAGGCACACCCATCTGGTGGAACAGGCGCCGGGCGTATGGCGCCACGGACTCGAGATATCGGCGCTGCGCCTCCGCGTACAGGGTCCCGAAGGCAAGCGACGATTTTCCCGACCCCGACACCCCCGTGAAGACCACGAGGGCATCGCGCGGAATCTCGAGGCTCACGTCCTTGAGATTGTGTTCGCGCGCGCCGCGTACCCGCACGAATCCCGTATCGCTCGCGCCGGCTGTGGCTCGCGTGGCGGAGGTGGAAGCAGAGCGGGGTCTGGGGACGGCAGTCATGTGGAGTGCGACAGAGGTCCGTATGGCGAGCCAGAACCGGGACGACCGCACCTAGCGCCAGAGTCATGCCTCGCAGCGACCGGGACATCGACATCGTCGACGACATCGACGGCTGGACGACGCGAGTGCCGGCGTGCACTTTTCCAGGTCACGATTGCATGTCGTCCACACTCCTCACGCCTCCAGATGCGCCGCGTCGACATCCATTACTGCCCTGTCTGACCCGTCAAGACAGTGATCGCCGCCCGTGTGGCGGCGGAGCTCACGGCCGATCCCGCGCTCGACGTCCATCAGCAGACCGGTGGACTCGGCGAGTTGCGTGTGCAGGTGGATGGTGTTGACGTCGTCGACACGAATCGGCTCTGGTATCCGACGCCTGCGTCCGTCGTGTCCCGGGTCAACGCATACCTTGCGCGTCCATGAGAGCCGCCCGCTAAAATGACCCGTCGCTTCGCGTACACGGTCGTCGTGTCGAGTCTCGCGCTCTGCCTTACCTTTCCCGGGATGGTGCTCGCGCAATCGCCCGCGAGAGTACCGAGCGCCAGCATCAGGGAGGGGAGCATGATGTCGCGGGCGAACGGAACGTTCGAGGTGAAGGTCACTCCGCAGTCAGCCGACGGGTATGCCGACGGCGCGACGATGGGCCGGCTGACGCTCGACAAGCAGTTTCGAGGCGATCTCGAAGGCACGAGCAAGGGACAGATGCTCACCGCAATCACGTCGGTGAAGGGGTCGGCGGGGTACGTCGCTGTGGAGCTCGTGAGCGGCACGATCGCGGGACGCGGCGGTAGCTTCATCTTGCAGCACAGCGGAACGATGAGTCGTGGCACGCAGGCGCTCACGCTCACCGTGGTGCCCGATTCGGGTACCGACGGCCTCACCGGACTCACCGGCACGATGGTGATCATCATCGCGAACGGTACGCACGCGTACGAGTTCGACTACTCGTTGCCCCGCGCGCCCTGACGTACGACCTGCCGTGTGCGGCGTGAGCGCGATTCCCGCGACGCTCGCCCACTCGGTCTCCTCATTCCGAGCATCAGGCATTGGCGAAGAAACCCAACTACGATTTCGAGAAGCGCAAGAAGGAGCAGGACCGCAAGAAGAAGAAGGATGCGAAGCGTGAGGAGCGCCTCCTGCGCAAGCGCGGTGACGGCGAACCGGACGGCGAACCGGACGGTGTGCCGGCGGACGAGGAAGCACCGGCGGAGGATGGCCAGTAGGCGTTCCGAATGCGCGCGTCCGCGTTCGCGGCCGCGCGCGAGCGTGTCGTTGG
>JAJAYP010000251.1 GCA_026786185.1 Gemmatimonadaceae bacterium | reverse complement strand
TTGACCGATCCGTCGCACCGAACATCGCAGGACGATTCACGAACCAACGCCGCGCTGGCCACTCCCCGACCAGCGCGGCGTTCGTGTCATCATCCCGTATTTCGCAGTCCCTGCGCGATCCCGCTCAGCGTCGTCGCCAGCACGTCCTCGATGCGCTCCTGCTCCGGCGTCGACGCACTCGCGCGCTTGCGCTGCAGCAGCGCGACCTGAAGCAGCGACAAGGGATCCACATACGGATTGCGAAGCCCGATCGCCGACTGCAGCACCGGCACATCACCGGCGAGATGCGCGCGCTGGCGGATGAGGAGCACGGAGTCCACCGTGCGCCGATACTCCGCCTCCAGCCGCGCCAGTAGCGCGACGTCGCCGCCGAGCTGCTCGACGTAGAGTCGGGCGATCTCGAGATCCGTCTTCGCGCAGACCATCTCGATCTTGCCCAGCAGGTCGTCGAAGAACGGCCACACCTCCGCCATGCGCCGCATCTCGGCGAGTCCCTCAGGCGTGGACACCGCGTCGGCCAGCGCGGTGCCGGCCCCGAGCCACCCGGTGAGCATGAGCCGGATCTGCGTCCACCCGAATCCCCAGGGAATGGCGCGAATGCCCTCGATGCCCGGTGCGGCGCCAGGCCGGTACGCCGGCCGCGAGCCGAAGCGCGCATCGGCCAGCTCGGCGATCGGCGTCGCGACGCGAAACAGGGTGAACAGCGCATCGCCTTCGTGCACGAGCTCGCGATAGACGCGCAGCCCCTGCTCGGACAGCGTCGTCATCCGCGCACGAAACGCCTCGACTTCCGGCGCGGCCACATCATCGCGCCAGTCGGTGAACTCCTGCAGCAGGACTCCGGCGAGCGTCACTTCCATCGTGCGTTCGGCGATGGGCAACAAGCCGAACTGCTGCGAGATGATCTCTCCCTGTTCGGTGATCTTGAGCGCGCCGCCGATCGTCTGCGGAGGAAGGGCAGCGAGGGCACGATACACGGGCGAGCCACCGCCGCGCCCCACGCTACCGCCGCGTCCATGAAAGAGCCGGAGCGCGACGCCGTGCTCGCGAAACAGGGCGGCGAGCGCTTCCTGCCCACGATACAACGCCCACGACGAGGCGAGAATACCGGCGTCCTTGCCGGAGTCGGAATACCCGATCATCACTTCCTGACGATTGCCGCGGGCCGCGAGCTGTCGACGATAGACTGGATCGACGAGCAGCGCGCGCATCACATCCGGTGCACGATCGAGGTCGTCCAGCGTCTCGAACAACGGCACCACGTCGAGCCGCGAGGTCGGCGGATCGGCAGCGAGGTCGACGAGGCCGGTCTCGCGCGCGAACAGCAGCACGCGGAGCAGGTCGTCACCGCTGCGCGTCATCGAGACGATGTAGGTGCTCGCCGCGCCTTCGCCCAGCTCGTCCTGGATCGTGCGCACGGCGCGAAAGGTCTCGAGCACCTTCTGCGTGTCGGGCGCGAGCGGCACCTGGGCGCCAACCAGTGGACGCCGGCCAAGCAGTTCGACGCGAAGCCCGTCGCCCTCGAGGGCGGGTGCGCCGACACGCGCACCGATATCGTCGAGCGCGGCCCGATGCACGTCGGAGTGTTCGCGGACGTCGAGCAGGTAGCCATGAAAGCCATGCGCCCGCACGGTCGCCAACAAGGGTTCCACCGTCGTGCGGCTGGCATGGATGGCATTGGCGGCCACGAGGCACGCGCGCACCAACTCCAGATCGATGATCAACGACGCCGCGTCCGTATACGCAGCGGGCTCGCGGGCTGGACGCGCCGCGTCGCGCGATGCGACGAGCCGCCGCGAGGCCTCGAGGCGCGCCGCGACGTACGTGAGCTTGAGTCGCACCGGCTCATCTGCGTTGCGCTGGCGGTTGGCTTCCCACACCGCGGGCAGCAGCTCGCGATCCAGCTCGAGCGAGCGCACGAGCGCTTGGGTGGGCGGGGCGATGCTCGCGGACATCGAGAGCCGCTCCACCAGTGCATTCACCGCGGTGCGGTATCGCCCGAGTATCGCATGGCTGGCGCGCCGAGCCGTCGCGACGGTGACATCGGCGGTGACGAATGGATTGCCATCGCGGTCGCCGCCTACCCAGTTGCCCAGGCGAATCGGCATCGCGTTGGTCACGTCCGGACTCGCGACGGCGAACTCCTCCTCGAACGCCCGCACCAGTGCCTCGCGCGCGGCCGTGCTCGCATCGAGGAGCCGCGTCTCCAGATACCAGAGCACGGTGCTCACTTCGTCCTTCACCGACGGGCGATCCTGCCGCACTTCCGCCGTGGTCCAGAGCAGCTCCACTTCACCGTCGAGCTCTTCCTCCATGGCGCGCCGCTCCGCGGACGTGGCCTGCTCGCGAGAGAGCAGCAGGTCCGCGATGCGAGCCTGAAGGGCGAGCAGTGTGCGGCGAGTGGACTCGGTGGGATGCGCCGTGAGCACGGGTCGCACATCGAGCCGGGCGATCGCCGCGGCGACGTCGGTCGCGGAGTGCCGCTGTTCGCGCAGGCGGCGCATGGCCCAGCGTGCCGATGCTGGCTGTGGGTCTTCCGACTCGGTCGTGCGGTAGGCGCGCGTGCGTCGCACGCGGTGCACCTGCTCCGCCGTGTTGATGAGCAGGAAGAACAGCGTGAACGCGCGAGCGGTCACCGCGCAAAGCTCGAGTGAAAGTTGCGACACGTGGCCGAGCAGTTCATCGAGCGATGCGGCGTCCGGCTCGCCGTGCCGTCGTGCGCGACACGCCGCGCGCAGCTTCTCCACGGCTTCGAACGCTTCTTCGCTCTCGAGCCGGCGAATCACGCGGCCAAGTGCGGCGGCGAGCCAGCGGACGTCGTCGTGGAGCGGCACGTCCTCGCGCCGCACGGTGGGGCCCCACTGAGGCATCGATCCCCGGTTGGCGGCGGGATCATCGGCGGGCATCGCGGACAAGCGAGGTGGGGCAGACATACGTCGAACTTCCGCGCCGGAGCGGTGTCCGGCAACCCTCACGGTCCCGAACGCCGACGCGTCAGGACGTTGGCGTTTGCAGCAACCCGAGCTTGAGCGCCAGCTTCACGTAATCCGCACGGTGCGTCAGCCCGAGCTTGTCGTTGATGCGCTGCTTGTATGTGTCCACCGTCTTGGGGCTGATCGTGAGCTGCTCGCCGATCTCCGGTGCCGTGTAGCCCTCGGCGATGAGCTGCATCACCGCCCGCTCGCGCTCGGTGAGGCGCTCGAATCGCGCGCGGTCGGTCGCTGTTTCCTCGCGTCGCCGCGCGCCTCGCGCGAGAACGCGCGCCGCGGAGGGCTCCACGAACAGCTCACCGCGCGCCACGGTGCGCACGGCTCGCACCAGCTCGCGGTCGGCCGTGCTCTTCATGAGGTATCCGCTCGCGCCCGCCTGTAGCACCGCCTCGAGGTACGCTTCCTCGGCATGCATGGTGAGGACGAGCACGCGAGGCGCGCCGGCGTTCCCCGTCGCGATCGCGCGGGTGGCGGTGATGCCGTCCCCCTCCGCCATCGAGATGTCCATCACGACCACGTCGGCGCGCGTGTGTGTCAGCAACGCGGTCGCTTCGATGCCGCCCGATGCCTCGCCCACCACCTCGATTTCCGGCGCGGCGCCGAGCACCGCCTTGACACCCGTGCGCACGATCGCATGATCGTCCACCAGCACGACTCGAATATTCGTCATCGGTCGATCGACTCCAGGTTCGTAAGTGGTACCGTCGCCACGACACGCGTGCCGCGACCGCGTCCGCTCGTCACGACCAGGCGGCCGTTCACGAGCGCGACGCGCTCCCGCATGCTGAACAGTCCCATACCGGGCCGGCGTTCCTCGGCACTGGTCACGTCGAAGCCGAGTCCGTCGTCGATCACTTCCAGCACTGCCGCGCTGGACTCGTGGCGCAGCCGCAGTTCGACGACGTGTGCATCGGCATGGCGCACGGCATTGCGCAGTGCCTCCTGCGCCACGCGATAGAGGACCGACGCGACGGGTGCGGGGATGGCTGGCTCGGAGAGGTCCACGCACACCTGCACGTCGAGCGCCGTCTGGCTACGCGTCTGCCGGCCGAGCCACTCCAGCGCGGCCGGCAGACCCAGGTCGTCGAGAATGCGCGGATGCCTGGTGTGCGACAGCGACCGCACTTCCTCGAGTGCCTCGGCTGCCAGCTCTCGCAGCGTCGCGATGCGTGCCGTGAGCGGCGCCGACTCGCTCTCGCGCGCGGCGGCGCCGAGCTGGAGCATCACCGCGGTAAGAATCTGCGCGGTGGAATCGTGCAGCTCTCGTGCGACGCGCGCCCGTTCCTCGTCCTGGACGCTGATCACCTGCGCGGCGAGGCGCCGCACGCGCGCGCGATCCTCGGTGAGGCGGTCGAGCAATGCGTTGAGGGTGGTGCCCACGCGCGCCATGTCGCGATCGGCAAGGATGCTCGGCGCAACGCGCGCGTCGAGGTCCCCCGCCGACACGCGTGCGGCCGCCGCTTCCAGGTCGTTGAGCGGGCGCAGCGCCACGTACACGAGCACGAGGTTGACGATGAGGCTCGCGCCGAGCGCGACGCCCAGAATGGGTACGATGTTGCCCGACGCATTGAACCGCCGCTCCGCCGCGACGCCCACCAGGGCGGAGAGCACGATGAGCACGTTGGCACCCGCCAGCTTTCCGAGCAGCGGAATGCGGAGCGCGCGCTCCACCAGGCTTCGCAGCGGATGCGGCGGCGCTGCATCGGGAGTCGGTTCAGTCACGAATATGGTCCGCGCATCTACCTGAATAGTGGCGGAGGCGACGGCGGGGAGCGAGGGCAATTTCCCTACGCGTGTCTTTAGGAGAACGGTCACGTCAAGGACAGCAGGAGAGCGGGGAGCGAGAAGCGTGGAGCGGTGGGCAATGGGCGATGAGTAGCATGCCCCTCACGCCGCCATGGGTCGCATGCCACTCATCGCTCAACGCTCACCGCCCCCCGCTCCGTGCCCATCGCTCTCTAGCTTTCCGGCGCGACAGCCCGTCGATTGCGACGAAACCGCTCACGCCCGCGCCGCCTCCATGAACGGCCGCAAAAGAGCGTCATCTCCCGCCTGTAGCCATCGCGCAATGCCGCGTCCCAGCAGCGCGCCGATCACGTTGCCGGTGCCGCAGTATCCGCCTACCGCCCACAGTCCCGCCCGCACCTCGGCGATCACCGGCAGTCCGTTCGCGGTGTAGCCCACGCTCGCCGCCCAGCGGTGGCTGATCGGGGCATGCACGCCCAGGCCGTCGCGCAGCCGCCGCTCGAGCGCCTCCTGCACGATCGCGGTCGGCGTGGCGTTGGCCGTCCACTCGCTCTCTCCGCCGATGTCGCGCCCCCCGCCGAGCGCAATCGCCCCGTCCGGCCGCTGCTGCCAGTAGTCGTAGCCCCACCGCGCGTAGACGGGACGCGTGAGCGTGATCTCCGTCGTCGGCTCGGTGGCGAGCATCTGGAGCCGCGCCGTGCGCACGCGCGTTTCCAGCTCGGGCAGCAGCCGGTCCAGGGCGCCGTCGACGGCAACGACGATGTGCTTCGCGCGCACCCGACCGCGCTCGGTGCGCACGCTCGACGCGCCGAAACCGGTGACCGGGGAGCGCTCGAACAGCTGCGCGCCCGCGGCCATTGCGCTCGTCGCCAGCACGCGGCATCGCTCGAGCGGCTGAAAGGTCCCATCCCCGTGCACCACCAGTCCCATGCCCTCGGGCCCCTCGTATCGCTCGACCGGCAATGCATCGGCGCGCATCGCGTCGAGTTGGCGTTCGCAGTCGGCGCCTTCCTCGGCCGATTCGGCGATGCGCAGCGATCCGCTGCGCTTCACGAGCGACGGTGTCTCCGCTTCGATCCGGTCGAGCTCCGCAAGCGTGAGCTGGTAGAGCGCACGCGCCGAGTCGCGGCCGTAGCGAGTGACGGCGTCATGATAGAACAGCGCGAGTCCGGCCAGCAGGAACCCCCCGTTCCGGCCCGCGGCACCGCCACCTACGCTCGCCGCGTCCACGCCGGCGACGCGCGCGCCGAGCCGAATGAATTCGCCGATGCAGGCAAGGCCGGATCCGCCGAGTCCCACGACGCAGACATCCACGTCGATGTCGGACTCCAGTCGCGGGAGCGCGGGCGTCGGGCCCACGTCCCAGACCGGCGTCCCGCGGGTGTCGGGGTCATGATCGCGGCCTGTCATGAGTGCGCGAGTCGTACGGCGCGGGTCGAGCGTCTACTCGAAGTCGAGCGCGAGATCGAGCGCCGGCGCCGAATGGGTGAGCGCGCCCACCGAGATCCAGTCGACCCCTGTTTCCGCGATCCGCCGTACCGTGTCGAGATTGATGCCGCCCGATGCTTCGGTGATCGCACGGCCGTTCACCATGCGCACGCATTCGCCCATCTGCGTGGGCGACATGTTGTCGAGCATGACGATATCGGCGTTCGCGTCGAGCGCCGCCTTCACCTGATCGAGGGACTCGCACTCCACCTCGACCTTCGTCCCCGCTGGCGCCAGATCGCGCGCGCGTCGCACGGCCACGGCCACGTCGCCATCGACCGCTGCCAGATGATTGTCCTTGATGAGCACCGCGCTCGAGAGATTGAGGCGGTGGTTGGTGCCGCCGCCGCAGCGCACCGCGTACTTCTCGAGCAGTCGCCAGCCCGGCGTCGTCTTGCGCGTGTCGAGAATTCTCGCGCGGGTGCCGCGCACCTCCTCCACGTATTTCGCCGTGAGCGACGCCACACCCGACAGCTTCTGCATGAAGTTGAGCGCGACGCGCTCGGCGGCGAGCAGGGCGCGCGCATGGCCCGTCAGATACAGGATGGACTCGCCGCGCGCGACGTGTGCGCCGTCTTCCTGGTCCACGCGAATCGTCACTTTTGGATCGAGGATGCAGAACGCTTCCACCGCCAGCGGCACACCCGACACCACGCCGGCTCGGCGCGCCACGAGCCGGCCTCGCGCACGGCGATCCGAGACGACGGTCGCGAGCGTCGTCAGGTCGTTGAACGCCCCGTCTTCGTCGAGCGCGCTCTTCACCAGCACTCGCAGCTCTTCATGGCTGAAGGGAAAGCGCAGCATGCCCACGCCGCCGATGGCGGGGGTGCTGAGTGGCGTGATGGTGCGGGGCGGACGCCGCTGCTCCGAATCCTGTCGCTCTCTCTCCATGTTCCCTCCGTTCGTGCCTTGGACTTGCGCTACTCGCCCGGATCCACCGTCCTCTCGGGTACGGGGCTCAGCGGTCGATGCCCCCCGATCGCGATCATGCGCTCGATCGCGCGCCGCGCGCGATTCGCCACGTCGGCCGGCACCGTGATCCGGTGCTGCATGTGCTCGAGGGCGCGCTTCACCTTGGGCAGCGTGGTGACCTTCATGTAGGCGCACGACGCCTTCTCATTGGCCGCGAAGAATCGCTTCGATGGATTCTCGCGCCGCAGTCGATGCAGGATCCCCACCTCGGTGGCGACGATGAACTCGTCGGCCCCGGAGATCGCCGGGCGCTTGATCATGCCTTCCGTCGACAGGATCTGCACGCCCTCCGGGTCCACGTCACCGGCCGACATCGCCTCCAGCACGCTCGTCGAGCAGCCGCATTCGGGATGGATGAGGAACTCCGCGCCCGGATGCTCGGCACGACGCTGCCGAATGTGGTCGGGGCTGATGCCGGCGTGCACGTGGCACTCGCCCATCCAGATGCGGATGTTCTGGCGCCCGCTCATGCGCTTGACGTGTGCACCCAGGAACATGTCGGGGCAGAAGAGGATCTCGGTGTCCGCAGGGATCGCGTTCACGATCTCCACGGCATTCCCCGACGTGCAGCAATAGTCGCTCTCGGCCTTCACCTCGGCCGTCGTGTTGACGTAGGAGACGACGACCGCGCCAGGATGCTCGGCCTTCCAGGCACGGAGTTGCTCGGCGTCGATCGTCGAGGCAAGAGAGCATCCCGCCGCGAGGTCGGGAAGCAGGACGGTTTTCTGCGGCGACAGGACGGCCGCCGTTTCCGCCATGAAGTGGACGCCGCAGAACACGATGACGTCCGCCTGCGTGCTGGCGGCCTCGCGCGAGAGCCCGAGCGAATCACCGACGAAGTCGGCGACGTCCTGCACCTCGGGCCGCTCGTAGTTGTGCGCGAGGATCACGGCGTTCCGCTCGCGCGCGAGGGTCTTGATCTCCCGCTGTATCTCGGCGATCAGCTCGTCGCGAGGGCGGATGTGGATGTCGGGCAGCGCCATCCGTGCAAGCTAACGGCGGCCGGGCTCGCGCGTCACCAGTGCGCGCCTGCCCGGCTCACCCGCCGGATTCGGTCTCGCGCAGCACGCGCTGGATCGCCAGCAACAGCACGTCGGGGTTGATCGGCTTCGACAGGAACTCGTCGGCGCCCAGGCCCTTCACCTGCTGCGGCATGTCCATTTCGGTGCTGCCACTCAGCACGATCACCGGAATGGGCGAGGTGCGCGCGGACAGCTTCAGCTTCCGCAGTGCCTCGAGCCCCGTGCCGCCCGGCATGTTGATGTCGAGAATGATGAGTCCCGGCAGGGGCGGACGGATGGCGAACATCAGCGTCTGCATCGCGTCGAATGCAGGGACCGGCGTGTGACCTGCCTCGCGCACGACGGCACACACCAGCTCCGACATCAGCCGGTCGTCATCGGCGACCAGGATTCTCACGTCAGTCTCACGCGTCAGGCCGCGACTGGACGTCGTGGACCGGACGCTTCGGTCGACTGACCCGCGCCGTTGCCCCGCACGCCGCGGAACCGTCCGATCACTTCCTGCAGCGTTTCCGACTGCGCCGTGAGCTCTTCCGCCATGGCGCCCAGCTCCTGTGCCGCGGCGGCGTTGCGATGCGTGACGTCGTCCACCTGCTGCATCGCCTTGCCGACGAGGTCGAGACTCTGTACCTGCTCCGCCGACGACACCGACACGGCGCGCACGATCGCCGCCGTCTGCCGGATGCGAGGCACCAGGCCGTCGATCAGCTCGCCCGACTGCGCCACGGTGATCTTGCTGCGCGCGGCGAGCTCCGTGATCTCGCCCGCCGTGCGACGCGAGACATCCGCCAGACGGCGAACCTCCTCGGCGACGACGGCGAATCCTCGGCCCTGGTGGCCGGCGCGTGCAGCCTCGATCGCGGCATTGAGCGCGAGCAGGTTGGTCTGGTCGGCGATCTGATTGATCGCCGTGACCCGGTCCGTGATCGACATCATCGCTGCGACCGTCGTCTCCATCGCCTTGCCGCTCTTCTCGGCATCGGATGCGCCGAGCCGCGCGACCTCGTCCATCTGCGCGATCTCGCGTACCGTGCGCGCGATGGAGTCGTTGAGCGTTCCGAGACTGCTCGTCGTCTGCGTCACGCTGGCCGCCTCCTCGGCGGCACCCTCGGAGAGACCTTGTGCCGAGTGCGTAAGCTGCGTTGCGGCCACGGCGATCGCGTCGGCGCTCGAGCGGATCTCCCCGATCAGCTCCGAGAGGCTGTTGACCATGGCGACGAACGCATTGCCGAAGCGGTCGGTGGCTCCGCGCGGCTTCACCTGCGCATCGAGGTGGCCAGCGGAGATCTCGTCCGCCACGCGCGCCATGTCGCTGAGGTAGTGCGTCATGTTCACCAGCGCGTTCCCGAACGCGTCGCGCTCGGAGCGTGGCGTCACGGCCACGTCCACGTCGCCCTTCCCGATCCGCTCGGCCAGCACGGCCGTCTCACTCAGGTAGCGGACCATCTCGCGCATGGAACGGAGCAGTTGTCCGAGCTCGTCGTCGGAGCGGACGTCGACCGTCACGCCGACGTCGCCCACCGCGAGCGCATCGGCGACGCGCATCGCTTCCTTCACCGGTGCGGCGACGGCGGCCGAGGTGAGGCGCGAGAGCCAGATCAGGACGGCGACGCAGGCGATCGTCAGCAGCGCGGTGGCGATCCACCCGGCCACCTGGAGCATGCGCAGGTTGTAGAAGGCGCGCTCGATCTGCGCGACGTTTCTGGCACCGTCGGCCGCCAGGGCATCGCCGAGCGACTTGTAGCTCACCATCATCTCGCGCAGCGCGGTGAGCGCCTGCGTGCCTCGTTCGCCCGCCATCGTCTTTGCCGTGGTGCCGCGCGCCAGCGTGTAGTAGGACGTGTAGGCGGATTGCAGCTCGTCAAGCTCGCGCTGCTCCATCACGGCATTGCCCGCGGCCGCGCGAAAGGTGGCCAGCGCCACGTCGCGCAGCGAATCGGCCACCGCGAGCCGGTCCGGATCGTTGGCCGCCGCGGCGTCCTGGAGCGCGCGCTGGGTGGACGCAAGCAATTCGGTGAGCTTGCCGCTGAGCTGCACCGACGGATAGTACCCGTGGTGGATGCGCGCCTGTTGCCGCTGCACGGCGATGCCGATCAGGAGATTCGTCGCGAAGATCAGGGCGAGCGCGACCGCGGCCACGGTTGGTGCAAGTCGAAGCTTCTGGCGAAAATGGAGCCGGTCGATGGCTCCGACGATCCGGTCGATCACCGCTGCACGCTCACCACCCTTACGCCCGTGAGATCGGCGCTCGCCGACACGTACGCGATGCCGCCCAGTGACGTGCGCACCTGCGCGAGGGCTTCCGGCTCCGTCTGCTCGAGCGGCGGGAAGCTGCGTCCGGAATAGATCTCCTGCCGCCAATAGGCTTCCACTTCACTCGCTGATTTGCGCAACACGTCCTGCGTGAACTTCTCGCGCAGCGGAGAGCCCAACTTGAGATCGACCACCACCACCGGTTCCACCCTGCCCCTGATCTCCCACCCTTGCAGCTTGCCCAGATAGATGCGCGACAGCTGCGTCTGGCTCAGGCGCCGGATCGGATTGCTGGGGTTGACGACGATGACGTATTTGCCGGTTTGTGCCGCGGCGCGCGGTGCACTGGCCGACAGCGCCGCGAGTGCCATGAACAGGGCGAGCTTTGTCACGGGCATTCCTGAATTGCGTTCGCCACCGGGCGCTCGGCGAGCCGGGCCGCTGGTGGTGGACATTTTGGAAGAGCACATGCGGCGTGGGCGCGTGGGAAGCACAGCCACGCTAGTGCCGGCGTCGGCACCCATCAGACGCCCGAGTACGCGTGTTTGTCACCGCTACAATTCGATGTGCCGCCCGCGCCACGTGCTTTTCGCACGGGGGAAATCCAGGCGGAAGTGGCCACCGCGCGACTCCTTCCGCCGCAGCGCCGCTTCCACGATGAGCCGCGCCGTCTGCACGAGGTTGAGCTCCTCCGTCGCGCCGGTGGGCAGACGCTCCTCGATCTCCGCGAGCTCCGCCACCGCGGTGCGTAGCCCCTTCGCCGTGCGAGCGATGCCGGCGTGCTGCCACATCACCTCGCGCACGCGATCGGCCGCCACCTGCGCCGCGCCCCGATCGGAAAAGGGCGGCACGACCCATTTACGCTTCGCGGGCAGTCTCGTGAGCGGCGCCGCGGTGGCGAGGTCGCGCGCCACCCGCTCGGCGAACACCAGCCCCTCGAGCAGCGAGTTGGAGGCGAGCCGATTCGCCCCGTGCACCCCCGTGCGAGCCACCTCGCCCACGGCGTACAGCCGTTTCATGCTGGAGTGGCCGTTCAGGTCGGTGACGATGCCGCCCATCATGTAATGCGCGGCGGGCGTCACCGGGATGAGATCCTTTCGCGGATCAATGCCTCGCGCGGCACAGAGCGCGAGAATGCCGGGAAAGCGCTTGGCGAATCCTCGGCCAAGCTTCCGCGCATCGAGGTACACGGTGCTTTTCTTCTGCTCGCGGAAGATCGCACGCGCCACCACGTCGCGCGGCGCGAGCTCTGCGCTCGCATGCACCTTCTGCATGAAGCGCTCGCCGCGCTCGTTCACGAGGATCGCGCCCTCGCCCCGCACCGCCTCGGAGATGAGGGCGAGTGGATTCTCCGGCGTGTCGAGCGCAGTCGGGTGAAACTGCACGAACTCCATGTCGGCGAGCGTGACGTCGGCGCGATGCGCGATGGCGAATCCGTCACCCGTGGCGACGACCGGGTTGGTGGTGTACCGGTAGACCTGGCCG
>JAJAYP010000250.1 GCA_026786185.1 Gemmatimonadaceae bacterium | reverse complement strand
GTCGAACGGGATGCGGGCGCGCAACGCGTCGTCGAGTGGTAGACCGGCAATGCCGGCGTGGATTGCTTCGCCCAGACGTTGCGCGGCCTTTCCGGTTGGCGCCGCGAGCGCGACGCGCAGGTCGGGCTCCTCGTGCAGCAGAAGCGCGAGAATCCTCGCGACGGTGGTGGTCTTGCCTGTACCCGGCCCGCCAGTGATCACGGTCAGTCCACCGCGCAACGCTGCTGTTGCCGCCACAGCCTGCCAGTCCGTCGGACCATCGGCGGAAGCATCGAACAGCCGGCGAAACAACGCGATGGTCTTCGCGCTCGGCGCCTTCTCCTCTCGCGCCACGTCGATCCGCGCGCCGATCGATACAGCCAGCCGGCGTTCGGCCGCATGATACCGGTACAGGTAGAGCTTCGTGCCGTCCAACACGAGCGGCGACGGCGATTCCCCATCACCGCAGAGTCCACTTCGCGTCAGCACCGCGCGCCAGCTCTCGGTATTCGGTAGCGACGGACCGATGGCGTCCGTCCATGAGGCAACGGTGCTCGCGAGTGCGTCGATTTCCAGGCAACTATTGCCACGTGCACGCTCGGCGCTCAGAACTGCACCGGCGAGCCCGACGAAACACACGTCGTCCACATCACCGAGCGACGCGGTCGCTCGCCGGGCGAGCAGCTTCCCGAGCTCGGCGTCTATCGGCTCGAGATCTCCGGAAGCCACGAGCAGGGACAGGCGCCTCATGTACTTGCTCCGCTCAGTGAGCTCGTCGCTCCACCCATGAGCGCGTCGAGCGCATCGATGAGCTCGCGCGGCGGCCGATCGTGGAACCAACCTCGCTCGCCACCGTCGATTCCCCTGAGGAATGCATACCAGGCCCCGCCAATGTGTGTCTCGTACGTGTAGCCGGGCTGACGCAGGCGCAGAAAGCGATGGAGTGCGACGATGTAGAGGTGATACTGCAGCACGTAGTGGCTGGCGAACATCTCACACTCGAGATAATCGCCCTCGTAGTGCGCCGGGTCGGTTCCGAGATGATTCGACTTCCAGTCCACGATGTACCAGCGTCCGGCGCGCTCGAAGGCGAGATCGACGACGCCGGTGAGGAAGCCGTTGACGCGCTCGACGGAAAGCCGACGCAGCACCTGCGCGTACCGGCGTCCAAGCTCGTCGCCGTGAGCGGCGAATAGATCGGCGAAGGTGTTGCGCTGCACGTCACCCATCGGCAGATGGAATGTCCACTCGCGAAGGGTGCGGTCGCGCGGAATGTCGTGCAGCGCGAATCCGGCGCCGGGCATCGTCGCGCCGAGCACGCGCGTCGCCATCGTGGTCACGGCGGTAACGCGTTCAGCGGCCTCGCCGAATTGGTGGCGCTGCAGGACGTCGGTCGCGAGGGCGCGCACGTCGGCGGGGGTGGCGGCGAAGTCCACGAGCTCGAAAAGTTCGTGCAGGGCGACGCCGGGACGCCGGCCGGCGGGAAAGGCGAGAAAGTCGTCGGGCTTCGGAGTTGGTGCGACGACCGTTTCCCCCGCCACAACATCACTCGCGTCTCCGACGTCGCGCGGATCGTCGACGTGGCTCCCCGCGGTGAGCGACGTGAAGCTCGCGACGCGCCAACTGCGTAGCGACTCGGCCGGCGGAAGATCGGTGCGGCAGTGCGGCTCGACCGGCGACGCCGTGCTGCCGGCCCACGGCGCGACCGGCGCCTGCAGCTCGCCGAGTTTCTCCATCGTCATCGCGCCCGCACTCGCGCCCACGAGCGCCCGGAGCGGAGCGTCCCACTCGGCGAGACCGAGCACGAACTCCGCTGGCACACTCGCCACGAGATCCGCCGGCTGCCCTGTCCTCGTTGACCCGCGCAGCAGATATCCGAGACCAGTGTGGCCGGCATGAATTCCACTCGACTTGTTCGTGACCGCGCCCCACGCCACGTAGCAGCGTAGCCGCGCGCGCGTGAGCGCGACGTAGACGAGCCGCAGTTCCTCAGCCAGCTCTTCCGCCGCAGAAAGCCGACCGCGAATCGCTCGCTCACTCGATCCATGATCGAATATCGCCGAGCTCGCGCTCTCACCCAAGTGAACGAGGATCGGCTCAGTGGCATCGGCGCGGCGTGTGGCCCAGAGACCCGGGCAAAACACAACGTCGTACTCCAGCCCCTTGCTCTTGTGGATGGTGGCGATCTGAACGGCGTCGGCATCGGTCTCGAGACGCAGCTCCGTGCGATCAGCCTTCTCCTCGCCCGTCGCGCGGGTGCGAGTGATCCAGAGCAGCAGTCCTTCTGGTGACAGTCGCTCCTCACCAGCCGCGCCGTGCAGCAGCTCGACCGCGTGCCGAAGGTTCGTCAACCGGCGCTCGCCGTCGTTGCGGCCGAGCAGTCGCTCGGCCGCCTTGAGGTGCGCAAGCATTCCCTGCACCATGCGCATGAATCCGTGGCGCACCCATTCCTCACGCCATGCGGCGAGCCGCTCGACCACCTCCTGCCATTCATGCTCGTGCTCAGCGAGTGACAGACGACGAATCGCGTCAGCGTCCATCCCCCATAGCTCCGTAGTGAGCGCCGCACGGACGCCGCGCGCGTCGCCGGGCATCAGCACAGCTCGCAGCAGCCATTCCAGCTCCGTCAGCTCGCGCGATTTCAGGATGTCGTCGAGCCCGGAGACGATGCACGGCACGCCGACCGCACGGAGCGCGCCTTGGGCCGCGAGGCCCTCGCGCGTCGTGCGCACCAGCACGGCGAGCTGGCCCGGGCGCATCGGTGCGCCATCTCGAGTCGCAGTCGATAGCAAACGCACCACCTCGCGCGCGAGTGTCGCCTGCACTCGGCGACTCGCCTCCTTCTTCGCGAGCTGGCTCGGCTTCGTCTGCCCTTCTTCCGGCGGCATCACCCACCAATGGAGCGCGCCGAGGCCATCGCCGGCCAGCGGATCGGTGCGGGGACGTGCCGCAGCCGCTGGAGCGAAGCCGATCCGGGGGTACAGGAAAGCGGCCGGCCGATGATCGAACAACGCATTCACCGCCCCGATCATGCGATCCGTGCTTCGCCAGTTGCGACCGAGCGTGTAGTGGCGTTCTGCGCTGCCCGCCGCGTCCATGTATGAGAACAGGTCGGCGCCACGGAAGCCGAAGATTGCCTGCTTCGGATCGCCGATGAGAAAGAGCGGGCGACCAGCGAAGGCGGTGGAGAAGATGGTGAACTGAAAGGGATCGGTATCCTGGAACTCGTCGATCAGCGCAGCGCCGTAGCGCGTGCGGATCGCCTGCGCGAGGTGGCCGTCGGCGCCCCCGTTCGCGAGCGCACTGTTCAACCGACGAAGCAGGTCGTCGAAGCCGAGCATGTGCCGACGACGCTTCTCCTCATCGAGACGGCGGTGTACCTCGAGCAGGCAGGAGACGCGGAGCGCGAGGAGCATCGAGCCGAGCGTCGCCATGATCCGGTCGCAGGCCATGACGAACGGCTGATGCTCCACCGACGCGAACGCATCGGCCGGCTTTACCTTGATCCCCGTCTCCTTGTGGCGGATCGCCGCGGTTGTGCAGCTCGCGGCGCACAGGAGCCCAGCGGCAAGCTCGCCCGCGCCAAGTACGTTGCCGGACCTTACTACCCGACCTCGCACCACCGCGTCGGCGAGTGGGGCGTTCTTGCGCCACTCGAGGGAATCCAGGAATGTGCGCGCGATCGCCGAATCCCAGACGCTCGCGAACTCATTGATCGCCGAAGTCAGACGCGTTCGCGCAGCCGCGATCTCTTCCCTCGGGTCCATCGGCGTGTTCGGCAGGCGCTGCCACTTCTTGAGGTCTTTCTTGAACGCATCGTGCTTCCACTCCTGGTGCACAGCGAGCGTGGCGAGCTGCTCGTCCTCGTACATCGTCCGCCGCCACCAGTCCTGCGTGATGCGCTCGACGAGCAGCTCGTCCTCTTCGAGAAACTGGGCGCCGAACGGGGTGCCACTCTCGAGTGCATGCTCTTCGAGCACCCGCTTGCTCCACCCATGAATCGTGAAGATGGAGAGCTGGTCGAGCGACGCGAGCGCCTCGCGAAGCCGAGGCAGCTCCCGTACACCGTACTGATCGCGCAGCGCGAACAGGCTCTCACGACCCTCATGCTCCGTAATGACACCGGCGAACACGTCAGTCGCCTCGCGCAGCATGGTGCGGACACGGGTGATCAACTCGTCTGTTGCAGCATTGGTGAAGGTGACGACGAGGATGTTGCCGATGCCTTCGACGCGATACGCTCCCTCCGCTGAACGGTCGAGCAGGAGCCGCAGCACGAGCTGAGTGATCGAGTAGGTCTTCCCCGTCCCCGCGCTCGCTTCGACGAGCGAAATGCCCGGCTCCAACGACACCGTCGCCGGATCGAAGGGCGTAGCAGCCGCCCTCATGCGTCGCCCTCCTCTTTCATCGCCGCGAGTGCCGGACGCCAGAAGGCCATGCTCCACTTCGCGAATTGATCGGCCATCTGAACCAACGGCTCTCGGCCACGCCAGCAGAGCGCGACGTAGGCGTCGGCACGGTCACCAGTCTTCCACTCGCCGAACTCGCTCCCGTCGTACGCGTCCCGCGCCGAGTCCATCGGCGACTTCGTTCGGCGCGTCGCCTTGCCACCTGCCGCGGCCTGCTCGTACGCGTGGGTGCAATCGGCGAAGCAATAGCTCGCCTGTGTGAAGAATGGGATCGGCTCCTGTAGCGCAGCGCGATATCCCTCGACGAGCGCGTCAAGCATCGGTAGCGGCTCCGCCACCTCAGCGAATGTCCATGCTCCATCCTTCCCGATCAGCCGCGTCGTCACCGGACCGTGCGCCGCCGTGAGGACGAGATGCGTGATCCAGGCGCGGATGCGGTCCTTCGGATTGCATTTCGCCGGGCGCACCTGCAGCCGTCCATCGCCGGTGATTCCCTCGATGCGACCGCTGAGCGTCCACGTCGCGCCAGTCACCGAGATCGCATGCGGCTCCTCGAATACCGGTGTGCCGAGCGACACCAGCATGGCGGCGAGCTCATCGTCGAGCTGGTCGAACCAGGCTCCCGCAAGCGCGCCGGATGGAAGATTCCCCAGCGCCAACGCCTCCGCGCGCTCGCGCGCGGGCACCCGATTGCCGGCGAGATGCCGGCGGAGCATGACGTCATGCACTTTGTAGCCGTCGAGCTTATTGACCGTCATCGGCTCGCACTCGTCGAGCGCGTCCTGTTCACCGGGCAGGCGAATGCCGAGCGCACGATCGCAGAAGAAGCGGCTCGGGTTCGTCCAGCAGGCGATGAGGTCTTCGAGCCGGACCTCTCTCGCCGGCGTGCCCGAATCGAGTGCCGCAAGCGGACCGGTGATGAACGATGCATCTCGTTCTCGCTCGCCGGCCGCGACCGACGCAAGGGCGCTGGCGTTCACGCGCGAATAGCTGAACAGCCGCGGGAGCGCGACGTCGCCGCCATCGTCGCCCGTGAAGTACGCCGGGCTGAACGGTTGCAGCCGGTGCTTCACCTCGATGACCGCACGTGCCGGTAGCGGCCTGCCCTTCGCGTCGAGCGAGCGCGTGACGAAGCTCCGATCCACAACATCGAGCAACTCCGCCACCACCACCGACGCCGCACGCTCGGCGTTGGTCTTGGCTGAAGCGGCGACGTAGGAGAGAATGAGTCGCTGCTCGGTGGCGAGGAGCGTATCGAAAAACAGCTGCCGATCATCGGCGCGGCGGTCGCGGTCCCCGTCGCGCGTCGTCGTCGCCATCATGTCGAAGGCGGGGCGATGGTGACCGCGCGGAAAGGTCGCGTCGTCGAGCCCGGCAATGGCGACGATGCGGTGTGGCACGAGGCGCATCGGCTTGAGTGCGCAGACCGTCATCCCGCCGCTGAGAAATCCACTGGTGATCGCGTCGTCGTCGAGCACCTGCTCCAGCCAGTCGCGCACGACGGGCAGCTCGAGCGCGCGCATGCAGTGACCCTCCGCCTCCATCGTCGCGAGCGCATCCACCGCGGCGAGCACCGTCTCCAACTCGCGCTCTTCGTCGTCGTCCTCCGTGGCGAGCAGTGTCGTGAATGCCGAGCGGAGCGCGACCGACCACTCCGCGAGTGGACGCGGAGTGCGCCAGTCGGTGAGCGTGTCGAACAGCCGCTCGGTGAACTGGGCGAATGCACCGAGCGTGGCGGGATCGCCAACGGTGTCGCCGGAATAAGGGAGAACGTCGGCGACCAGATCATCCGTGCGGCCCGTCGCGTATCCCATGAGCAGCCTGTCGATCCCCGCGCGCCAGCTGTTCACCTCGACCGCGGGCAGGCCGAAGATCTCGCGCCGCATCGCGCCATCGCGTCCCCAGCGAATGTGCGTATCTTCGATCCAGCGGAGGATCTGCCCGGTGGCGCCATCGGGAATGCCCGCCGCCCGCTGCACCGCTGGGAGATCGAGAATCTCGATCACCTCGGCGGCCGTCCATCGCGCCCCGACGAGACGAAGAAGGCGAAGTGCCGCATCCGCGATGCGCGACTCCTGCACGATGGGTCGATCGGCGATCCGGTGCGGTATGAAGGGCAGGCTCGGCTCGCCGACCCCGAACACCGCCTCGACGAACGGCGCGTAGGTAGCGATGTCGGTGACGACGAGCAGCACATCGTGTGGTCGGAGCGTCGGATCAGCAGCAAAGGCAGCGAGCAGTTGATCGCGCAGCACTTCCATCTCGCGCATTGGTGAGTGGCAGCGGTGGATCGCGAGCGAGTCGTCGCGCGTCGTGCCGTCGAGACTGATGGGCGACACGAGATCTTCGTCGGGCCCGCGATGGATGCCGGAGCGGATATCGGATTGCAGATGCGCGAGAATGCTCGAGGCGGCGCCGGCGTCCGAGTGATGATGCTCCTCCCACACAACCGGCGTCCCCGCCGGCGCGTGTTGCTCGAGCAGGACCACGAACTGACGGACGACGCTACCGAACGTTGCGAACAGCGGATTGTCCGCCAGGGTCGGCGTGCACGCATCGTTGACGCTCGGGAGAATGCTCCAGGTGCGCCGCGGCGGCGACTGCAGGTAGACACGCACCGGGAGATGCCGCGCGACCGCGTGGAGAAGTCGGACGAACACGGGAGGAAGCGTGTTGACGCCAAAGACGCTGAGGCGTGTCGGGAGAGTGGGCGGCGGCGAGGTTGCGGCGTTCAGCAGTTCGATCGCGTCGATATAGAGGCGCGCGATATGGTCGTCGGGTGCGTGACGTGCGCACAGGCGGCGCCAGAGCAGTGCCTGCCAGGCTGCGGGGCCCCCGTGAGCGTCAGTCGCGTCGTCACCCGATTCCCATGCCAGGAGGAGGTCGGGGCGGTAGAGCTGGTACTCGCTGAACCGGCCGGCGACTGTGCGGGCGAGACCGAGAAGCTTCCGGGTATCGTGATCCGCAGCAGCACCGACGAACGCGCGGAGAGGCTCGAAGCCCTGCTCGGCCGCGAGGCCATTCTCGAGGAGGTCGAGGACTCGCCAGGTCAACGTGTCGCGCGCGAAGGCATCGTC
>JAJAYP010000249.1 GCA_026786185.1 Gemmatimonadaceae bacterium | reverse complement strand
GCATGAGCCGAGTGATCTCGGCATGGTCGCAAGTGCCGAAACGCAGGCCCGTCGTCTCCGAATCCACCGTCGCGCCGGACGAGATGCTACCGGAATACGACTTTCGGGGCGGCGTTCGTGGCAAGTACGCCGCACAATATGCCGAGGGATCCAACGTGGTGCTGCTGGATCCGGATGTGGCGGCCGTGTTTCCCGATGCGAGCGCCGTCAACACAGCATTGCGCGCGCTCGCGGACATCGCGCGGCGGCAGGCAAACGGTCACCTTCCGGCGCCGTAGCGTATAACGTGCGCTGCTGCAGACGAGGGCGATATTGATTGCTCGCTTCGCTCGCTTTGTTTGATGCCCTCGCAGCAGAGCTGAGGCGTTATGCCGCCGCCACATGCAGTTCGACGAGCCAGCTTGTAGATTCGAGCTATCGATTGCCGGAGGCAATTCTATGGTGGACCGCAACGCGCAGGCCCTCGCAGACCAGCTCCTCGCACTGCCATCCACGGATCGTGCGCGCCTTGCCGAGCTGCTCCTTGCGAGTCTCGAAGATCGCGATCCGGGCGCCGCGGCCGCTTGGGATCACGAGATTGATCGGCGAGCAGCTGAGCTGGCAGGCGGGCGCGTGTCAGGCGTTGCCGCCGCGGACGTCTTTGCGGAGGTCGAGCGTCGGTTGCGTCGGTGAGACTCACGTTCCATCCTCAGGCGCGCGATGAGTTCGTGGCGGCTGCAGACTACTACGAGAGTGCGGTTCCCGGACTTGGGAACCGTTTTCTACTTTCGGTACGGCGGGCGACGAATCTGGCGTTGATGCATCCGGACGCCGGGACAGCTCGCGCGGCAGTAGCTCGGCGTATTCTCGTGCACGGCTTTCCGTACGATGTGATCTACCGCGTCCGCGGAGAGGAACTCGAAGTGCTAGCGGTTGCGCATCAGCATCGGCGACCTGGCTACTGGCGCGACAGGCTGCCGGGCTGACATCGTTGCGCCGCACGGCATAACGTGCGTTGGAGCAGACGGGCGATCAGAGGAATCCTCGCTTCGCTCGCTTTAGTGATTCGCCCGCAGCTCAACTATGGCGTTATGCCGCCACACGCTTGATCGTCCTTGCTACATGAAGATCTCTACAATCGCCGTCGCCGTATGTCTGAGTGTGCTCGCGGCGCTCCGCACCACGAACGCTCAGGCTGCGGGCCGCCATCCGCCACGCGACAGTGTGTTGGTGCTTGAGCGAGTGACAACTACGGCATACCCTACCCAATACTCGCCAGTTCACGTGGCCCGTCAGGCGATACGCGACGCAACGCGGGATTCTCTGCTTCTTGAGCTTGCCGCCGGGCATGAGCGCTGGGCCAAGCAAGGAGCGCCACGCATCAGCTACCGCGTACAGGAGCTGTGCTTCTGTCCGACCATCGGAGACATCTCCGCATCGACGACCATCTTGGCGGTGGGAGATTCCGTGCACGCTGTCGTGAATGCGATTGGCGAGCCCACACAGTCGCTCTATCCGAACGATGGCAGGCCCTCAATACCCTTCCTCTTTGAGAGGGCTGAAGCTGCCATCCGAGGGAATGCGGATGGGATCGTAGTGACCTTTCATCCCATCTTCGGCTTTCCGACGCGCGTTGCGGTAGATCGGCGAGTGAACGTGACCGACGACGAACTCGATATTGTGGTCTCACACATCTCACTTGTCCCTTGAGAAGTGGATGGTCCAAGCGCGGCGCTCCTGACCCTATTAGATGCTGTGCCGCCCGCGCCGGTCGAGGCCTCCAGGAGGCCGGCATAACGTGCGCTGAACCTGTCGGGCGATCTTAGGAAGCTCGCTACGCTCGCATTTTGTTTGATTCGCCCGCAGGTTAGCTGGGGCGTTATGCAACTCCCGACCATCTCGCGCGGTAGGCCGGCGTTGACAGGGTATATCGTTTCTTGTATACTTCGTCGTGGATAGCAAGCCGCTCCTCTGGGTCGGGTCGTCGCGCGAGGACCTCCGCGGGCTGGAGCCCGACGTCCGCCTGGCACTCGGCACCGACTTGCGACGCGTGCAGTCCGGCCTCCAGCCACGCGACTGGAAGCCCATGGCCTCCGTTGGCGCGGGCGTCTTGGAAATTCGCGTGCGCGTGGCCGGCGCGTATCGGTTGTTGTATGTCGCGAAGTTCGCAGAAGGCATCTACGTGTTGCACGTCTTCCAGAAGAAGTCGCAGAAGACCAGCGGATTGGATCTCGAGATCGCGCGGACGCGGCTGGCCGCCGTTCGGCGTACACGGAAGGAGTGATCGATATGGCGACGAAAATACGGCGAGGGTCAAGGAACGTGTTCGCGGATGTGGGATTTCCACGGGCCGAGGCGGCCCATCTGCTCATCCGCACGGACCTCATGCTCCAGATTGAACGCGTCCTCAAGGCGCGCAAGCTGACCCAGGCGAAGGCCGCCACGCTCCTGCAGGTCTCCCAGCCGCGGGTCAGCGACCTACTGCGCGGGAAGGTCGAACTCTTCAGCATCGATGCGCTCGTCGAGATGCTCGCCCGCCTCGAGATCACGGTGACCGTGCGCATGAAGGCCTCCCGGCGAGTTGCATAACGTGCGCTGCACTTGACAAGGAGTTGCTGATGGCGCCCGCTGACGCGGGCGCATTTATGTGATTCCTTGCAAGTGAGCTAAGGCGTTAGGCAGCGACCGAGCATCAGGCGCCCGCGACCCAGCTGGCTCGCTCTCTGCGCCGCCGCTCTGTAGGTTCTGGCTCATGCGCATCGTGATCCCCGGCGGCACGGGCCAGGTCGGTACTCTGCTGGCGCGCGCCTTCCACGCGGACGGCCACGAGGTTGTCGTCCTGAGCCGCCGCCCGGCGCCCGCGCCGTGGCGCATAGCCAAGTGGGACGCGCGGACGGTCGGCCCCTGGGCCGCGGAACTCGAAGGCGCCGACGCGGTCATCAATTTAGCGGGCCGAAACGTCAACTGCCGATACTCCCCGCAGAACCGCCGGGACATCATGAGCTCGCGCGTGGAGTCCGCGAGCGCCGTCGGGCAGGCGATCGCTCGCTGCGATCACCTGCCGAGCGTCTGGCTTCAGGCGAGCACCGCCACCATCTACGCGCACCGGTTCGACGCGCCTAACGACGAGGCGAGCGGCGTGATCGGCGGTGCAGAGCGGGACGTGCCAGCGAGCTGGCGCTTCAGCATCGAGGTCGCCACGGCGTGGGAGCACGCCGCACGTGAGGCGGTGCCCGCCGGCACGCGCCTCGTCCTGCTCAGGTCCGCCATGGTCATGAGCCCCGACGCAGGCGGCATCTTCGCCACGCTGCTTCGGCTCGTGCGCTTCGGCCTCGGCGGTCCCGTCGCGGGCGGCCGGCAGTATGTCTCCTGGATCCATGAGCGCGACTTCGTGCGCTCAATCTACTGGCTCATCGCGCACCCCGAACTCTCTGGTGCAGTCAACATCGCCTCGCCGCATCCTGTCCCGTACCGCGACTTCATGCGCACGTTGCGCCGGGCAGCCGGGGTTCCCATTGGGCTACCCGCCACGCGCTGGATGCTCGCGCTGGGGACATGGGCGCTCCGGACCGAGTCGGAGCTGGTGCTCAAGAGTCGCCGTGTGATCCCCGGGCGACTCCTCGCATCCGGATTCACGTTCGACTACTCGGAGTGGCAGGCGGCCGCCGAGTCGCTCGTGCAGCGGCCCGAGTCCCGCGTTCGCGCTGTCTAACGTGGCGTTGCAGCTGACCGAGCCAACGGCATCAGGTTTCTCCCGTGGATGCTTGGGTGCCCGGCTCGGCTCCGGCGCGGGCGCTCGGCAAGAGTCTCGGCAGCTGACCTTGGGCGTTGATATGACTGGGCTGGTGTCAAGGGACTCAGTTTACAGGCATGGCATGAGAGTGCGTGGTACGACGTGGGCCCGAGGCAGCATCGACGGTTGATCCTGCGGATATACGCCGATTACTCCTTCGCAGGAGCAGCGCGGCAAGAAGCAGCTGCGTCGGGAGCTGGCTCATTCTAGGATCGGGGATGCCGGTGTTGCGTCCTGCCCGGCCCGCATAATGCCGTCGAGCATGCTCGCACATCGCACCTCGGCGCCACACGTCGGACCACGCGCTCCTCTTATATCGCGGTAGCGGGTTCGACTGCACGTGCGACCGCCACAGGAACCCCACGAGCTCCCGCGCGACCGCGACGACCGCGATCTGGGGGCGCAACCGATACGACAGGTGATTGAAGCGCGCGTGCAGCCGCTGCTGCGCCTTCCAG
>JAJAYP010000248.1 GCA_026786185.1 Gemmatimonadaceae bacterium | reverse complement strand
CGCAACGTAAAATTACATTCGGCGTCCACCCAGGGGGCCCCCCCCGCGGGTGCATCACACCCCCCGACAATCCACCGTCGTTACACGACGGCGCGCGACTCCGGCCTCCCGTGCGCAGCGTAGTCTTCGATGCGCCGCGCCCCCGAGATAGTCGGCGCGCGCGCAGTTCGTGCAGCGCATCGCACACATCATCGGTGATCTTCGCCACGTGCCCGGCGCCAGATGTTCCTTCACGACTGGAGCGGGCACGTGGTTGCCCCGGCGCGTGTCGAGACGGAAGTTGCGCGAGCGACCCAGCCCTGACCTCAGGACGGACGACGTACGAACGCCATCAGCTCGGCCACGATGTGGAACGGATCGAACGGCTTCGCGACGAAACCCGCGGCACCGGCGGCACGCAACTCGTCGCGTGCCGATTGCGACGTCAGCGCCGTGAGAAACACGACGGGCACCCCGGCGGTGCGTGGATCATTCTTCAGCAGCCGACAGGTGGCCGCGCCATCCAGCTCCGGCATCATGCCATCCAGGACGATCAGGTCGTACGGCTCTACACGCGCGCGATCGATCGCCTCGCGGCCGGACGACACGATCGTGCACGACACGTCGGACGACATGCCGAGCGCGAGCTGCAGCAGGAGTCGAACGTCGGCTTCGTCGTCCGCGGCGAGAATTCGCATGGGTAACGGGAGTGGCGATGGAGTGCACAGTGTACCGTGGGGGAGGGTGAGCCGCCAAACCTCGGCGCGTCCGCGTACGTCGTGGCGGCGCCCATGATGACGGTCACGATGGTCCTGCTTGTCCTGACGGCATGGCAAGTGGCGTTCATCTGCGGTTACGTGGCACTGCGCATCGTCGACCGCGATCGGATCACGACGCGACGCGGCGGTGCCGGACGTGCCGCCGGCTCCGCGGACGACCTCGCGCGATCGCCGCGCTGGTGGCGCCGTGCCGACGCCGCGCGTCGTGCGGGCGACATCGCGCGACTGGGCGATCGCGAGCTGCTGTACCTGCTGCTCGACGACGCACACGCCGCCGTGCAGAGCGACGCGACATCGAGTCTCGAGTCGCTGCTCGATGCGGCGGCCGTGGGGCATCTGCTGGATCGATTGCCGGAGCGCCCGATGGCCGTCCGCCTGCAGCAGCACGCACTGCTCGCGCGCGCGCTGCCACTCACGACGACCGCCCTGATGCAGCGACTCGCACCGGATGCGTCGCCTCGGCGGCTGAAGAGCTGGATCGCCCTGGTGGAGATCCTGGAGAGCCCGGCGCTGTTCGCGCGCGTCGGCACGCTGCATAGCCATCCGGACCCGCTGATTCGGCTGTCGGTCGCGCGCGCCCTCAAAGGACATCGGGATCCCGAGGCCGAGGAGATGCTCCTCATCGCCCTGCGCGATCATGACTGGCGGGTGCGCGCGGTCGCGGCACGCTCGCTTGGCGCGCATGGCAACGCGTCGGCCGTCCCGCGTCTTGCCGGTGGACTGCGTGACGTGCGTTGGTGGGTACGCTTTCGCTGCGGGCTCGCGCTCGCGCAGCTGGGCGACGACGGACGGCGTGCGCTGGCCGATGCACGTCGCGACGCGGACCGGTACGCTGGCGAGATGGCGACGATGATCGGCGGACTCTCGACGACCAGCGTCACCGAACTCGCGGACGGATGATGATACCGTCGAACGCGGGGGGCGCGAGTCCGATGGCGCTCGACGTGCTGGGCGTCGTCGTCGTGCTGCTGTTCGTTGTGCTGCACTCCGGCATGGCGCTGCTGCTGCTCAGGGCGATGCCCGAGCTGTGGAGCCGATGGGATCTGTCCGATGACGATGCCATGCGCGCCGTGCTCGCGTCACCGGCGCTGCCGACGGTCAGTGTCGCCGTGACCGGGCACGCGATCGCCGGCTGGACGATCGGCGGCGTGCACTCGCTTCTCGCGCTCCACTATCCGCGCTACGAAGTGGTGCTCGTGCACGACGGCGTCGCGAACGGTGACCTCGATGCGCTCATCGAGGCGTTCGACCTGTACAAGGTGCCGCCGGCCGTGCTCGTGAATGTGCCGACAGAAACCGTGCGAGCCTACTATCGCTCCCGGCGTCACGGAAAGCTGTTCGTGATCGACAAGGCGTTCGCTGGCGAACCCGACGAGCTCAACGCCGCCCTGAACGCGTCGCGTTTTCCGTACGTGCTCATGATGAGCGCCGGTACGACGCTGCGATCCGACGCGCTCTCTCGTTTGATGCGTCCCTACCTCGTGGGTCAGCACGTTGCAGCGGTCTCGGCCGCAGCTCGCATCGTCCAGGCCACGACGCACGGAGATCCGCGGGGACGTACCGCGAGGTCGACCACATGGCTCGGCGGTGCGCTTGCGATACGGACGCTCCGAGACGGGGTGTATAGCCGGCTCGGATGGAACAGTGCAGGCGGGCAGCTCGTCACGGATGGCGGCGTGATCCTGCACCGACGCGATCACCTGCTCGCCATCGATGGATATCGTCGCTCGGCGAAGGATCCGGCGCTCGACCTCGTGGTGCGGCTGCGTGCCTATCTGGCCAGCCAGCGACTGGCAGACGCAATCCTGACGATCGCCGACCCGGTGGCCTCGATGCGTGAGCCGGCGGCCGGCGATCTCCGTCGCCGACGCGCCGCGACGCACGACGGGCAACTCCAGGTACTCGCGACACATCGCGCGCTGCTGTTCGACGCGCAGCGCGGCACCCGGCGCCTGCCCGCGACGATGCATCTGCTCGCCGGCGCCATCCTCGCGCCGGTGCTCGAGCTCGCCGGGTATGCACTGCTGTGTCGCGCCCTCCTGGTCCCGGGGGCATGGCATCCATTCGTCCCGCTGTTCCTGCTTGCCGTTCCGGGGTTCGCGCTCATGCTGTCGCTCTGGGCCATCATGCTCGAGGTGCATGCGGGCGGCTTTGCGAGCCGGTGGGAGATCGCGCGACTCTGCGGACACGCCGTTCTCGAACAACTCTGGTACCGGCAGTGGGTCATGTGGACCCGGCTGCGTGCGCTGTGGCGGGCGATGCGCGGCCGCACCGCGTTGAGCACGGAACCGACCGCCCCATCGTCTCCTGCGGACCCGACGGATGTCGCGGGAGCCACCGATCGATTGATGCCGCGCTGACGTCCGTGGCAGGCGGCGTGTATCTTCCAGACTGGTGTTCCGCACCACGTCACCGACACGGCCGTAACCGTCCAGATGAGATGACTGTCAATCGCCTGAAGCAGCTGCACGATGCCGGTGTCTCCATCTGGCTCGACTTCATCGACCGTTCCATACTGCGCAACGGAGACCTCACGCGGAGAATCGGCGAGGACGCGCTGACCGGCATGACCTCCAACCCGACGATCTTCGAGAAAGCGCTCGCCGAAGGCAGCGCATACGACGATCAGCTGCGCGGAGCGCCGGAGGGACGCACGTCACTCGACCTGTTCGAGCTGGTTGAAACGTCGGACGTACGCGATGCCTGCGACCTGTTCCGGCCGGTCTACGAGGCGACGTCGGGCGCTGACGGCTACGTGTCGATTGAAGTGTCGCCCACGTCGGCCAACGACGCGCACGCGACGGTCGCCGAAGCGCAGCGGCTCTGGGCGATGGTCGACCGTCCCAACGTGATGATCAAGGTGCCCGGCACGGCCGAAGGTGCCGTGGCCGTGCGCACCCTGATCGGCGCCGGGCTGAACGTCAACATCACGCTGCTGTTCTCGCTCGACGCGCATCGCCGCGTGATTCACGCGTATCTCGAGGGGCTCGAAGACCGTCGCCGCGCCGGAAAGCCGATCGACACCATCGCGTCGGTCGCGTCGTTCTTCGTCAGCCGGGTGGACACCGAGATAGACAAGCGCCTCGAGCTCATCGCCGCGGCGGCCACCGGCGACGCGCGCGAGCGCGCGCTCTCGCTGCGTGGGAAGGCGGCGATCGCGAACGCGAAGCTCGCCTACGCGCTCTTCCTCGAGGAATTCTCGTCGCCGCGCTTCGCGGCGCTGCGCGCGGGTGGGGCGCGCGGCCCGCGTCCCCTCTGGGCGAGCCCCGGCGGGGAGAATACCGCGGATCGCGGTAACCGCGAAGCCCCGGCACACGTCG
>JAJAYP010000247.1 GCA_026786185.1 Gemmatimonadaceae bacterium | reverse complement strand
CGTGCTCACGCCCGTCGACGGCTTGAACTTCAGCTGCGCCGTATCGTAGATGACGTACTTGCCGGAATCGGAGAAGAACGCCTCTTCCGCCGTCACCAGGTTGCGCAGATCCGACTTCATCGCGGCCGTGTAGGCCTTGGTTTTCGTGTTCGCGAACTTCGGAATCGCGATCGCGGCCAGAATGCCGATGATCACGACCACGATCAACAGCTCGATGAGCGTGAAGCCCTTGCGAAGATTGCTCTTCATGATTTGTCCGTGATGGAGGGAGTACTGCCGCTAGGCGGGTCCACGGTGGCCGCTGTCCTGCGGGTGGGAACTGCTTTGTACAGTACCTGAGTAATGCAGCGAGAGTGCCACGGCGACGACTCAGGAGAGACTGATTCAACTCCTTGCTGGTAAAGGAGTTAGAAGACTTTTATCCCTCGTCGGCCTGCACGCTATCATGCGGGGAGTGCCGCAGATTGCACGTATCGGCGGGAAGTGCGAAACCATGCTGCCGATGCGATTGCTTCGCGCACACACTGCTTGCAGATGATGACACACAGGGAGGAGTGAAGGTAACCGAACGCCGCAGACCGTTCACGGTTCACGGTTCCTCGTCACGCCACCATGCTGACCAGTCCCATACTGTCAAAGCAACTCAGAGATCCAGGCCACCAGGAACCCGATCAATTGCAGTACGCGAGGAGTCATGGCATGACGCGACGCGTGCGAGCGCCCCAGAGCGCACCACGGGTGTGAAAAAGGGCCCACTACGCACAGTGCGTAGCGGGCCCTTTGCTCCGGCGGCTGCCTTCTCGCTATGGCTTTCCCTTGAGCGTCGTATCCTTCAGGCTCTTGCCGGACTCGGTCAACTCGCCGTGCACGTTGCTCTTCACGCGGTTCTTCTCGCGCTTCGTGTCGCTCGCGGCCCGCTTCGATGTCCGGCTGATGTTGCGCGCCACCTTGTTCAGGCCGCCCGGCTGATGCCGTTGGCTGCTCTTGATGCCCGTCGTCCGCTTGAGCTGCGCCTTGGTATCGTTGCCGGCGTCGGTGAGCGTGTTGTGTGTCTTGCTCGACCCGCGCTTCACCTCGGCTTTCGTATCGCGACCCGCCTTCTTGGCCGTCTTGCTCACATTACGGGCGACTTTGTTGAGTCCGCCGGGCTTATGCTCGGCTGTCGCTTGTGCGCTCGCGGACGTGCCGGCCACGATCGAGATCAGGACAGCGGCAAGCACGTAGCGAAGATGTCTGGTCATGATGATGTCCTCGTCAGGAAGAATGCACCATCACAATGCAAGACATGGACTCGCGAGCACACGAAAGCGGAGCGAGCGCGACAGTTCGCTGTGCGCACCGGCACACCCATCTCGCGCTTGGTTCACGGCGCGTCAGGCTTGCCGCTCGCTCAGTTCACCGCGCGCTGATACTGCACCGGCCAGGTGACGTGCACGCCGAGGACTTTCGCGGCGTGCAACGGCCAGTACGGATCGCGCAACATCTCTCGCGCGAGCAGGACCATGTCTGCCTGGCCCGATCGCACGATCGCGTCCGCCTGCTGCGCATCGGTGATGAGCCCGACCGCGGCGGTCGCCATCCCCGCTTCGCGCTTGATCCGTTCCGCGATCCCGACCTGATAGCCTGGCCCGACTGGGATCTTTGCACCCGGCACGATCCCGCCCGACGAACAGTCGATGAGATCGACGCCGAGTGGGATGAGGAGTCGAGCGAGCGCGATGGACTGGTCGACATCCCAGCCGCCTGGTACCCAGTCGGTGCCGGATAGACGTACGAGCAGCGGCAGCGAATCCGGCCATACGTGGCGCACCGCAGTGGTGACCTCGAGCAGCAGGCGCACGCGATTGTCGAAGCTGCCACCGTACGCGTCGGTTCGCTGGTTGCTCAGTGGCGACAGGAATTCGTGCAACAGGTAGCCGTGGGCCGCGTGCAACTCGACTATCCTGAATCCGGCGTCGAGCGCGCGCGTCGCCGCGGTACGAAACGCGTCCACCACGGCCACGAGTCCGGCCGCATCCAGCGCCTCCGGGACGAGAGACCGCTCACTGAACGCCACCGCGCTGGGCGCCATGATCGGCGACCATCCCTGTTGTGCAGGCGCCAGCGGCGCGCCCCCGCGCCATGGTGCATCGGTGCTAGCCTTGCGCCCTGCGTGCGCGAGCTGGATGCCTGGTACCGCGCCCTGGTCGCTGATGAACCGCGTGATGCGTGCGAGCATGTCGACGTGCTCGTCGCGATAGATGCCCAGATCGGCTGGCGAGATCCGCCCGTCGGCGGTGACGGCGGTGGCTTCGGTGAGCACGAGTCCCGCACCTCCCACGGCGCGACTGCCCAGGTGCACGAGATGCCAGTCGGTCGCGAAGCCGTCCACGCTGGAGTATTCGCACATGGGACTCACGCCGATGCGGTTGCGCATCGTGACGCCGCGCAGGGTGAGTGACTCGTGGAGCGACGCTGTCATGGCTGCTACATCCTCGTGTGCGTGGACCGAGCGAATCGCGTTGCACGAAAGATGGTTCCGCAGCGTTCATCACGCGTGGCGTATCCCCTTGCCCGCACCGCACACGGTACCGATCTTGCCGCCATGAATGATGGCTTACCTACATGGAGATCGACTGGTGACTGAACACCATCCCCGCAATCGTTGCATTTCTTCACTCGCGCTCGTACTCGCAACCGGACTGCTGATCAGCGCGTGCAGCGGCGGCGACAAGGCGCCGGCGGCGTCCACGGACACGACGGCGAACGCGGCGACAACTTCCTGCCCGGGCGACAACGCCGGTCTCACGTTACCGGCCGGCTTCTGCGCGACGGTGTTCGCCGACAGCATCGCGCACGGACGACATGCGGTCGTCGCATCGAATGGCGATGTCTACATCACGATCGAAGGCACGCGCCCCCAGCGTGCGGGCCAGACACCGTCCGCGGCGGCGACACCGTCCGCGTCGGTCGTCGCGCTCCGCGACACCAACAGCGACGGCCGGGCGGACGTGATCGCGCGGATGGCTGGCCGGGGTAACACCGGCATCGGGCTCGCGAACGGACATCTGTACGTCGACGAGGGAACGCAGATCGTCCGGTATGCGCGCGCGGACTCGCAGCTCGCGCCCACGGCGAAGGCCGAGGTCATCGTGCGGAACATTCCGCTCGATCCCGGGCATCGCGCGCGCAACTTCGCGATCGGCAGCGACGGAGCGCTCTACCTGAACGTGGGCTCCGCCACGAACAGTTGCCAGCAGACGGACCGGGGGAACGAGTCGCCGGGCGTCGATCCATGCGTCGAGCTGCGCACGCGTGCCGGCATCTGGAAGTTCGACGCCAACAAGACGAACCAGTCGTTCACGCCCGCCGCGCGGTTCGCGACGGGCATCCGAAACGGCATGGGCATCGCGCTCGCACCTGATGGAAAGCTGTACGCGACGCAGCACGGCCGCGATCAACTGAATGCGAACTGGCCGAAGATCTTCCCCACGACGAAGTATTCGGCGGAGAATCCGGCCGAGGTGCTGCTCCAGGTGAATGCGGGAGACGACTTCGGCTGGCCGTACTGTTATCAGGCGGTGGCGTCGAAGTCGTTGGTGGACGCGCCCGAGTACGGTGGCGACGGCACCAAGTCGGCCCGCTGTTCCGGCAGGAAGGCACCGGTCGCCGCGTATCCGGGACACTGGGCGCCGATGTCGCTCCTGTTCTACACCGGCTCGAGCTTTCCCGCGAAGTATGCGCAGGGCGCGTTCATCGCGTTCCACGGCTCGTGGAATCGGGCGCCGGAACCGCAGGAGGGATATCGCGTCGTGTTCCAGCCGCTGACGAATGGCGCGACGAACGGCGAGTACGAGACATTCGCTGACGGATTTGCCGGCGTGAGCGCGGCGGAGGTGCAGCCGGGCACGGCGAAGCATCGACCCACCGGATTGGCGAGCGGTCCCGATGGTGCACTGTACGTGACGGACGATCTGGGCGGGCGCGTGTACCGCATCACTCACCGCGGCGCGAAGTAGTCACTCGCGGCTCGTGATGCGACCGGCCATCACTGCTCCGGGGCAGTGGTGGCCGGCTTCGCGTGCGCCCTCCACGCCGGTGCAAGCCGCGCGTAAACGTCTGAGGACGTCCGTGCGGTGCGGCGCGATGTTACGCGCGACTCGCTTGACAGGGTGACGTGGACAATCAGCTTCAACGCTGTCTTCCCACCCTCCCTCCCGAACCACAATGTCGATCCTCGGTTCCCCACCGTCGCGACGACGCTCCGCACCCGCTGCGCCGTTCTCCCGTCTCCGGCGGACGCTCGTGCGCGCCCTCGTCTCGTTCGTCGTCATCCTTGCTACCCCGCGCGGACTGCACGCACAGGCGCAGGCTTCCACCGGCATCATCCGCGGCGTGGTGCGCGACTCGGGTGGCGCGCCGGTCGTGGACGCGACGATCACGGCGCGCAACATCGCGACGAACTTCACGCGCGCCGCGTCCACCAATCGGCAGGGCGCTTACGCGCTGCCGCTGCTGCCCCTCGGCACCTATGAAGTGAGCGGCCGAGCGATCGGCTTCGCGCAGGTGCGGCGAGCGGGGATCGCGGTGCGGCTCGGTGCCACGTCGGACGTGCAGTTCGTGCTGGCGCGGCAGGCGGTCTCGCTGGCGGCGGTGCAGGTCACCGGTGCCCGCGAGGCGATCGACAAGGACCGCCCCGCGGCGGCAACGGAGCTGGACGCGCGAGTCGTGGCGGGGCTGCCGAACAACGGACGCAACTACCTCGGTCTCGTGCTGCTGACGCCGAACACGGCGATCGTGCAGGGGCCCGATGGCGACGAGTTGAGCATCGCCGGCCAGCGCGGCATCCACAACAACATCTCCATCGACGGCGCCGATTTCAATAATCCATTCTTCGGCGAGCAGCGCGGCGGTCAGCGCGCCGCGTTCACCTTTAACCTGGACGCGGTGCAGGACATGGTGGTGATCGCCTCCGGCGCGAACGCGGAGTTTGGCCGGTCTGGCGGCGGGTTCGTGAATGTGGTCACCAAATCCGGGACCAACACGGTGTCCGGCACGGCACACCTGTACGGAAAGGCGGACGCGCTCGCGTCGTCGTATCCACGCGGCGGCGGCAAGCCGGAGTTCGCCCAGCAGCAGTTCGGGTTCACGCTGGGCGGTCCAATCGTGCGCGATCGGGCCTTCTACTTCATCGCGTATGACCAGCAGCTGTTCAACCAGACCAAGCAGATTTCCGCGTCGCGCATCGACCCGCGGCTCCGCCAGTTCATGGATACTGCGTACGGCGGCGTGCTTGCCGGCGACTACGGTCCCATCCGTCGCACCAACGACGCGAACGCCCTCCTCGTGAAGCTCGATGCGCCGCTCGGCACGCGGCACAATGCGTCGCTCAAGTACAACTACACCAATTCGAAGCAGGAGAACGGCACCTTCGACGTCGACTCGTGGGCGCGCAGTGCCAACGCGATCGAGAAGGATTACTCGCACGCCCTCAACGGGAGTCTCGCGTCCACCTTCGGTGCGGACATCACGAACGAGTTCCGCTTTCAGGTCGCGCGCGAGTATCGGCCGCGATCGTACGGTGGGCCCATCAATCCGCGCACGAATCGGCCGTTCCCGGACACCGGAATGGATTTCGTGAATGGGTACCGATTCGGCCTGCCCTTCTTCATTCCCATCGAAGCGCACGACGATCGCATTCAGGTGCTCGACAACGTGTCCCTGTCGCGTGGCTCGCACCTGTTCAAGTTCGGTGGCGAGTGGAATCGCACGTCGGAGCTGCAGACCTTCGTCGGCTTCGGAAATGGTCGCATGATATTCGGATCGGTGGACGGGTTCCTGAATTACAATCGGTTCGGCAATACGTACGTCGAGTGCAGCAACAGCGCGCCACGCACCGATGGCCAGTGTCCCGGAGGCAGCATCACGGGTCCGGTGCTCCTGTATCTGCAGCAGGCCGGCATCGGCGGCCGCTCGGTGGCGGACGCGGGCACGCAGTCCATTCCGCAGCACGAGTTCGCGCTGTTCGCGCAGGACAGCTGGAAGCCGACGCCACGGCTCACGGTGAATTACGGGCTCCGGTGGGAAGCGCAGATCCAACCCGACGTGCTCACGCCGCCCGACCAGGTGTTCTACGCACCGTTCATCGGCCAGAGCCGCAATGGTCAGCGCTTCCCGTCCGACGGCAAGATTCCCTCGGACCTGAAGATGTTCCAGCCGCGACTCGGCCTCGCGTGGGACGTCGACGGCAACGGTCGGTCGGTGGCGCGGGCGAGTGCGGGCGTGTACTACGCGCGCGTCCCCGGTCTCGTGCTCGCCGGCACGCGCAACACCAACGGCTCCATCGGCCAGACCCTCTTCCGCAACAGCGCGGCCTCGCCCTTCCTCGGCCCGCCTCCGCGCTACGGTGAACTGCTTCCCATTCCGACCGGCGGGCCCTTCCAGCCTTCGGTCACCGTGTTCGACGAGGATTTCCGGAATCCGCGCACCTTGAGCGGAACGATCGGTTACGAGCGCGCCATCAGCGGCAACCACACCGGGGAGATCAGCTACACCGCGGCAGCGACGGATTTCCTGACCCGCTTCATCGATCGCAACGATCCGGCGTTCGGCAGCCCGTGGGCGACCAACCTGTCGACGACGCAGCCGGGGAACGGGCTCGGCGTGCTGACCACAGTGGAGAGCTCGGCGAAGTCACGCTACCAGGGCGTGACGTTCGCGCTGCGTCAGGTGGTCGATCCGCAGTTCCAGTACGAGGTGAACTACACGCTGTCGGCCGATCGTTCCGACGACGACAACGAGCGGGATCCGTTCTCGTTTCGCTATGCGCGTGCCAACGAGCTCGGTCCGGAGTACGGATACAGCGATCGCGACCAGCGGCACCGCTTCAGTGCGTGGGGGCTGGCACAGCTTCCGTGGAACATCGCGTTCAACAACAAGATCAGTGCGCAATCCGCGCAACCGCGGTCGGCGAAATGCGGCGTCAACAACCTGGCGACCGACATCACGGCGGCGAACGGGTCGGAGCGGATCTGCCCGAACGGCTCGATCCTGCAGCGCAATACACTGCGGAAGGACAACGCCTACTTCACGTGGGACATTCGCCTCTCACGCTACTTCGACACCGGACGCGGACGCGTTGAGGCAATCGCCGAATTGTTCAACGTGACCAACGCCGACAACTTCAAGGATCCGGCGTCGGGCGGCCTGCTGTTCAACTTCGACGGCACGGTACGCAGCGGACTCGGTGATCCCCGGCAGGCACAGTTCGGGTTGCGCTACGTGTTCTGATGGTGTGGGCTGCATGGGCGACGGGGCAGGGCGCGATGGCGCCCTGCTCCGTCGTCGCAGCTAGGAACGAAGGAAGTCCAGCATCAGATCGCTGAGCTTCTGCGCGTGCGTCGCGGCGAAGCCGTGCGGCGCGCCAGCCGAGGGCCGTCGTCAGCAGACCTGCAGCGTGCCGAAGCCGCGTCTGATCCGCGTGCGTCGGATGCTGGAGCGCCGGCGCGCCGCGATCCGGCGACGCTGTTCATCGGCAAGTTGCTGGAGCGCCATGCGCTCAACCATCTCACGGAGCGCCGCGCCTGGGAGATGCGGGCACACGCGCTGCATCGGCGGCGTGAAGGCATTCACGATGTCGTCGAACTGCCGGGTCTCGCTGGTCGCGCGTACGAGCTGAAGCTGCATGCACACCCTTTCTACGACTGAGTGGAGCTGCGGTGCCATGCTCACGAGACGCCAGAGACATCTGTTTGGTCACCAAGGCGCAGGTCGCTTGGAGGGAGCTGGACGGTTAATTCAAGCGGCGCCGTCCAGAGATCGCGCTTTACAAATCGGCGACTCAGGCGTAATGTCGAGTCATGCGCTGCCAGCACAACGCCGCTGTCAATTCGAATAATCGGATCTCCTCCCGGAGCTCTGGCTAGGCGCGCGCGCAACGAATCACCTGCGTTCTCCCGCCCACCAGACTCCGGTCCGGTGGGCGTTCCTGTTTCTCTGATGGGGTGTAGGTCAACTGGCAGACCGCCCGGCTGTTACCCGGGAAGTTGCAGGTTCGAATCCTGCCGCCCCAGTCGTCATCGCATGACCATCGCTTCGCGCCTTGCACCGCGCTCGCTCGTCGCGCACACTTTCGCGGGTCCGGCAACTCCTCCCGCCGCGCCGGACCGTACGCCCCCACCCGATCTCGTCCGGAGATTCGCTCCATGCCGACGCGCCCGTTCACGTTCTCCCTCGCTCTCGCCTCGCTCGCCCTCTCCACCACCTCGGCCGCACAGGCGCCGGTTCTCACCGCACCTATTCAGAGCCGGATCGCCGCGATCGAGCCCAAGGTCGTCGCATGGCGGCGTGACATTCACGAGCATCCGGAGCTCGGCAACCGCGAGGTGCGCACGGCGAAGCTCGTCGCCGATCACCTTCGCTCGCTCGGCATCGACGTGAAGACCGGCGTCGCGCACACTGGTGTCGTCGGCCTGTTGAAGGGTGGGCGACCGGGACCGGTGGTGCTGCTGCGCGCCGACATGGACGGACTTCCCGTGGCCGAACGGGTGAATCTCCCCTTCGCCTCTACCGCGAAGAGCATGTTCAACGGCGCGGAGGTCGGCGTGATGCACGCCTGCGGT
>JAJAYP010000246.1 GCA_026786185.1 Gemmatimonadaceae bacterium | reverse complement strand
GGGGGGGAGGGGCGCGGCCCCTTCGCTACACTCGGGGGGGGCCGGCCCCCCCCGGGGGCCCCCCCGCCCCCAAAACCGCGGCCCGCCCGGGGCCCGCCCGCGTTCGTACGTTCAGGCACTTGTAGTTGGCGCGCGACGGATCAGCGCGCGCTACCACCAACGGCTCCATCCGCTCGGCGAAGCGATCGCCCAGATCACCGAACTGCCGACAGCATGCAGGCAGTAAGCGTAGTCATGCGTTCGTATTGGTGCGTATAAGATGTATTATGTAAACTACAATGCGTGGAAGAATGTGGAGAAATCCCTACGCTCCTCCTGCTCCGTTGTCAGAAGTCATTGCTAATGAGGGATTTGCAGAGTTCAGCTCGCTCATCACATCAGCGGGATTGCTTGACAGATCAGCGACCACCCGGCAGAGCCCAATCACTCGCCTCACTGTCGCGACCGCTGGCGGGTCCCGAACGGCCCGACCCGTCCCGCCGCTCCTAGAATTCCCCGAGTCGGCCCTGAAAAACGACTCGTGCCTCGCCAGAGAGAGACGGCCGGAACCCCGTTCCGTCCGTCGTCTGCCTGACCCTCAACACCCGCCCTGAATGCGTCGTCAGTGCCACCTGGTTGTCCGCCTCGCCTTCGGCGCGTAGCAGCATCGCCGCGGCGATGGCCCCTGTTCCACACGCGAGCGTCTCGCCTTCGACGCCACGCTCGAAGGTGCGAATCGACCATCCTCCTCCCGTCCCGGGCGACACGAAATTCACGTTTGCCCCGTGCGTCAGCGACGCATCGTGGCGCAGCGGACGACCGCGGCCTACGACGTCGACGGTGGCCACATCAGCGACGCGAACCACCAGGTGCGGCACGCCGACCAGCGCAAATCCGATCCAGAGCTCACCGGACGCCAGCCGGATTGGCAGTCGAGGTTGGACGTCCGTAATCACCTGCAGGTCCACTTCCGGCTCCCCCTCGGTGAACCGTGCACCGAGGATTCCGGCGTCGGTCTCCATGGAGAATTCCCCCTCGCGAACGATGTCGAGCTCCATGGCCAGCCGTGCCGAGCAGAGTGACGCATTACCGCACAGGTCGGCTCGGGAACCGTCGCTGTTGAGATACGTCATCCTGTAGTCGGCTATTTCGGACGGCTCGAGGAACACGATGCCGTCGGCGCCGCGTCCCGTCGCCCGCGCGCAGATCGATCGCACGGTGGCGCTATCCCCGAGCACTCCCGGCGACTCCTCCATCGCGTCGACCATGATGAAGTCGTTCCCGGACCCACTCATCTTGTAGAACGTACGGCCAGCCGGGAGCATGGGAGACTCGTGAGAGAACGAAGGACCAGGGGTGCTCGGGGGCCCCTCGCGAATGACGTGCTCGAGGCTAGATGGTTCCCCGCAACGACCACCAGCGCAGTCGCCAGACCATCCAGACCGCCTCCCGGACGATCGAGTTCGACATCTTGCTCGTACCCTCGGTCCGGTCCACGAAGACGATCGGAATCTCGGCGATCCTGAAGTTCCGCTTCCACGCGCGAAAGCTCATCTCGATCTGGAACGCGTACCCGTTTGACCGCACGCGGTCCAGGTCGATCGCCTCCAGCACCGACCTGCGAAAGCACTTGAATCCCCCTGTCGCATCCCACACCGGCAGGCCAGTTACGGCGCGCGCGTAGACGTTCGCGCAATAGCTGAGGATCAGGCGCGCGATCGGCCAGTTCACGACGGTCACTCGCCCCTGCTGGTACCGCGACCCGAGCACCATGTCCGCGTCCTCGATGGCCAGCAGGAACTGGGGCAGATGGACGGGATCGTGTGAGAAGTCGGCATCCATCTCGAGCACGACGGCATAGTCGCGCTCGAGCGCCCAGCGAAAACCGGCGATATACGCGGTGCCCAGACCCAGCTTGCGCGCGCGATGGATGACATGGACTCGGTCATTCTGCGCGACGATCTCGTCCATCAGCGTCCCGGTTCCGTCGGGCGAGCCATCGTCCACGACGAGAATGTCTATCCGCGCATCCTGCACCAGGACGGTGGCGATGAGCCGCCGGATATTCTCGCACTCGTTGTACGTCGGCACGATGACGAGGGCGCGATCAGGCACGTCCGCCTCTGCTTCGATCGACGACGACGCCCACTCCCATTGCACCGATCGCGAGCAGAAGAGCGACCAGGGTGATCCCCTTTCCGGCGTCGACTCCAGCATCGCGGAACGACAGCTGCACCGTGCGCCCGCCTGACGGCAGCGGCACTCCGATCAGGTTGAAGTCAGCGCGATACACCGGCACCGGGTTCCCGTCGACCGTCGCGCGCCACCCCGGAAAGAAATTCTCGGACACCACCAGTGCTGATCCTGCAGGCGCCGGCTGGCTCAGTGAGATGGTCGCCTGCCCGGGCCCGAGCATCGTGGTCGTCGCCGTCAGAGCCAACCGCTCAGGCAACGACGCCACTGGAGCAGCCTGAATGGTAGCTGCTGAGTCGAAGACGGCGACACGAAGCGGATCGAATCGCGGATCCAGCACCGCTCGCTCGATATCGGCGTCCGATGCCTTCGCAATGGCTGGTGCGACCCAGGCGTAGGGATTGTCTCCGGGCAGCCGGTAGAGGAACACCGTGGAGCCTGCGGAGTTCTTCACCGGCCCGATGAGCAGACGCATCGCACTGTCGGCAATCCGCTGATTCGTGTACAGGTATCGTGCGTTCTCGTGCCGCCAGAACATCGGCGTCGCGAGCGCCGCCCCGCCGTTCGGCAGCGTCGACTCCTCAAGCGACATGTAGCGCCCCAGCTGATTGCCGTGGTAGCCGGTGAGGGAGCGAATGCCGTGGACCATGAGCCCCGTTCCCCTGCCGCGACGGTCCGTTCCGAAGTACGGGTCGGGCGACGCGAGTCCCGAGTCACTCGTCGCTGCCACGAGCACGCGGCCAGGCTCGCGCTCGCGCTTGAGGAACTCGATGGCCGGATCGGATGCGTACAGGGAGTTCGCGGGCGGCGAGAACTGCCAGTACCGTCGCCCGACACTCCACAGGTCGGCGGCCACTACCGTCGCCATCGCCAGCGCGAAGATACGCGGGGTCATCCCGCCGCGGAGGTACCCGAGCAGCGCGCCCGCCGCCAACGCCACGAAGAGGAACGATCGCCACGCGCCGAGCACAACCTCCCCTGCATTCGCACTGGTGAGCTGCTCGGCGATCTGCGGCGCCACGGCGGGATCGTATCCCTGCGCACCCGCGATGCGCTGCGCCATTGGGAGCGCCAGCCCCTGCGCGAGACTCGTGAGCACACCAGACGTGGCGAGCAACGCGATGAACAGGCCGACTCCCACCCAGGCGAATGCGTACCGCCGCGTGACTCCGCGCTCGAGAATGCGCTCGGCCCCGAGCGCCGCGAGAACGCTCACCGCGAACGCGAAAACGTAGAGGATCGTGCTCGGGGCGCGAAAGAACTTGGTCCCAGGCACGAGCTCGTAGACCAGGCGAAAGAACGGAGTATTCCCGCCCAGCATCCAGAGCAGCGCCACGATACCGGTGGCGAGCCAGAAACGCCGAAAGCGCTGTCGCGCCTCCCCTCCGAACGCCGCGCCGGCGAGCAGCAGGACGGAGCCACCCAGATACTCGCTATGCAGGTGGACGGGGTTCGGACCCCAGTACCGATCCAGCATGCCGGTGAATTGCGGGAGATACAGGTTGAACAGCTCGACGATGGGAAACGAGAAACTCGTCGCATATGCGTAGTCTCGCCCTCCGGCGCGCGGCGACCAGTCCACGTATTCACGCACGGGCAGGAACTGGATGGCGCCGATCGCCAACCCGATCACGACTGCGCCGAGCGCCAATCCGAGTCGGCGCAAGGCCAGCGACCTCGGGATCGCAACGCCGGCGGCATCGACGCCAAGGGCCAGAAACAACGCGAAGGCGCCGGACGTGAGCAGGAGATACTGCAGCAGCTGGGGATGCGGGCTCAGGACCGCGAGGCCGATGGTGAGGGCAAAGGCTCCCCATGCCCACGCCCGATCGTCGCGCACGCCGCGCACCAGGCACCAGAGCGCGAGCGGAAGGAGCGCCGACACGAACAGTTTGCCGTCGTGACCCGGTGAGGCGTACGAGGCGATCGGGCCGGAGAGGAGATACGCCATTCCCCCGATGAGCGACGGATAGAAGCCCAGACCCCACGCGCGAAGGAACGCATACGTGAACAGGCCGGACGCGAACAGATGGAGAATGAATCCCCACGTCATGGCGAGATCGGTCGGCATCAGCATTCGCAGGAGCGCCGTGGGGTAGAACACGTCGCCATGCATGGCCGCCACGTACGGCAGCCCACCGAACATGTACGGATTCCAGTGCGGAATGCCCTGCCCCGCCCGTAGCGACTGCGCGGCAAAATCGCGGAACGCAAACCCGGCGATGTACTGATCGCTGCTGGGGTTCACGAGGAACTGGCCCGCGAGGACGGGATACGCGAGCGCGAGGGTCGCGAGCGCGAACGCCAGCGCGGCCCATCCGATTGCGAACCACGGCGCCGGTTCGAGAGGCGCCGCGTGACTGCGGTCAGGTCGGGACATCCGAGGAGTCAGTGGTCCGCGAGCGGCGGCGGATTGCCGCGTGCGCCCAAAAGAGGAAACCCGGAACGACTTCGAGCAGTGTCAACCAGACCCGCGACGTCAGCGCGATCAATGCCGCCTGCGGTCGTGTCGCGAGGCCCGCGTACACGAGCACAGCGACCATGGCCCCTTCTCGCGCGCCGATGCCTGCCGGCGCGAACAGCGCAAGATAACCGACGAGATACGAGATCGTATAGGCGGCCAGGTACTCCGGATAGGCGCCGGCCGCACCGCCAAGGATCCCCACCATGAACGCTTGAAATGCAGCACCGTAGAGCAGCCACGCCACTACGTTCCCGATCAGTGCGTAAATCACGGCGCGTGCGGGCAGTTTCGCGCTGACTGGCCGACCGATGGCGCGCCCGAGCCATGGCGCGATTCTCGGGAGCACGACGGGCGCCGCCACGAGCGAGACGGCGCCTATGACGACGAGGACGAACGCGAGCGTACCATGGCCCTGGGAGGCGCGATCGAGCAGGGCGCGCCCGCCCACCAACGCTACGACGAAACCCGCCACCACGTTGACGATCGTGCCCAGAATCGCCGATCCGGTCGCGGCGATGGGCGAGACGCCGGCGTCGCGCGCCATCGCGCCCATGGCGGCGATCTGCCACACCTTGAGCGGCAGGTAGCGACCCAGATTCGACACGCTCCAGATGCGTGCCGACGTCCAGAACGGCAGGCGCGCGCCCCAACAGCCCAGGACGCTCCGCCAGGTCTGCACGAGCACGGCGTGGGCCCCGAGAAACAGCGCTCCGGAGAATACGATCGCCGTCCAATCGGCTTCGATGCGCATCGGTTGCGCGCGAAGTTCAGACAGGTCGCGGAGCAGCACGCGACCCACGAGCACCACGACGAGGGCCGCCAGCGCCCATCCTGCCGCGCGAAAGAGGCGACTATCGATTCGTGCGCCCAAGGCCATCCCGGTAGATGTCGATGTAGCGCCGCGCGACGACCGCGGGATCGAATCTCGACAACGCCCACTCCCGACCCGCACGTCCCAGCGTGGCGCCACGGTCGGGTCGCGCGAGCAACTGTGCGACGGCGGCAGCGAGCGTGGCGGGCTGGCGCTGTTGCACCAGAATGCCGGTCACTCCGTCCTTGATGACGTCGGTCAGGCCGCCGGAGGCGAACGCGACGACCGGCGTCTCGCAGAGGTGTGCCTCGACCGCGACGAGTCCCAGTCCTTCATCGAGCGACGGGACGATGACGGCGGCAGCGGCGCGATAGTAGGACGCGAGCGCATGGCCCGGTCTGGTGCCGTGCCAGACGACGCGATCGGACACACCAAGTGACTGCGCGAGCGACTCGAGGCGGGCACGCTCGTCGCCGTCCCCGACGACGTCGAGCCCGATCTCGGACGGGAGTGCGGCGAGGGCGTGCAGCAGGAGGTCGACACCCTTCTGCGCCGTCAGCCGCCCGACGAACAGCAGTCGGCCCTCGCGCGCCGTTCCGTGAAAGGGCGTGAGCGAATTGGTGTCCACCGGCATCGGTGCCACGATCGGCATCACGCCGGACATGTCGTGCGCCTCGTCCGCGAGCCAGCGCGACACGGCCGTGACCGCCACGGATCGACGCACCACGCCTCGAAAGGAGCCGCGAGACACGGGATACGCCCGCGCCATCCGGATGTCGGTGCCGTGAAACGTCGTCACCATGGGCGTCCGCGTGATGCGACGCGCCACAGCGCCGACGATCGCGCTGGGAAACCACCAGTGTGCGTGGATCAGGTCGGGGGTGAAGTCGCGAACGTGGCGGATGGCGGCGGCGGACGCACTGAGGAGCAGACCCGCGCGCGCCGCACGGGCGCTCCACGACTCGCGGACCTGCGCCGCCATGTTTCCGGTGTAGGCCCGCGTCTCGAATAGCCGGGGCGC
>JAJAYP010000245.1 GCA_026786185.1 Gemmatimonadaceae bacterium | reverse complement strand
GCCGGGGTGCGCGCTCGTGGAGTACGGGAGCGGCGCCGGAATCAAGATCCGGCTGCTCCTTGACGCGCTCCAGCGCCCAGCGGCATACGTGCCGATCGACATCTCCGTCGAGCAGCTCGTGCGCGTGGCCGGCGAGATCGCCGCCGAGTACCCGCGACTTCCGGTGCATCCGGTCTGCGCCGACTACATGGCGCCGCTTCATCTGCCCGATCTTCCGCAGCGCGCGCGACGAGTCGCCTTCTTTCCCGGCTCGACGATCGGCAACTTCCACCCGACCGAGGCTGCGGCCTTCCTGCGGCGCGTGCGCCGCACGGTGGCGGACGACGGCGTACTGGTGCTCGGCGTGGATCGCCGCAAGGACGCCGCCGTCCTGAACGCCGCCTACAACGACGCGGCCGGAGTCACCGCAGCCTTCAACCTGAACATGCTCCGCCACATCAACGGGGAGCGAGGCTCCGACTTCGACCTCACGCAGTTCCGGCACCGTGCCTTCTTCAACGCCGCGGCGAGCCGCGTCGAGATGCATCTCGAGAGCCTCGCACGGCAGACAGTCACGGTCGCCGGTGTGCGAATCCCGTTCGAGCGCGGCGAGACGATCTGGACGGAGTCGTCGTACAAGTACGACCGTACGCGTCTCGAGCAGCTCGTCACGTCGGCCGGCTTCGCGATCACCCGACTCTGGACCAACGCGGCCGAGCAGTTCTGGGTGGCCGTCCTCCTGGCGGCATGAGCACGGTGCAACGCACGGGACGCACTACCACGTCGCCGGGCGCGCTCATCCGCGCAGCCGCTCGCCCTCGCTCTTGTGCCGCGAGAGTACCGCGTCCTGGTTGAGGCCGAGGTCGTCCTGCACCGCGGGCGAGGAGCCCTCGGGCGCGCGCCCGACGCGCATGCGCAGGTCGCGCCACGCGAGTTTCGCGTCGGCCCAACGATGCCCCGGCGGCTCATAGCCGAAGGCACGCCACCGCCCCGGTTCCACCTTCCCCTTGCCACCGACAAACGTGGCGAAGCGGTCCGTCCACGCGTCGAATGTGCGCATGAACTCCGGCTCGCGCATCATGTCCTCGGACTGGTTGTCGCTGTAGGGGCGCGCCTTGCCCGTGGTGCAGTACGTCCAGAGGTCGTCGGGCACCTCGATCCCGGAATAGCGCGACTGCCAGACGAGCGGCGCGTAGGCGTCGCGCGCGTCCTCGAACGGCTCCTGTTCGGGATCGAACCACTGCTTGTGCCGCAGCATCTTCGGGCGCCCGGTGTTGTCCATCTCGTCGCCGCCCTCGTCGCCGTAGCAGAAGAAGCCGGCGGTGCGACCCTCCAGATGGTTGACGCTCGGCGCCTCCCACTCGGGCAAGTGCTCCAGCGTCATCGCCTTCTCGGGATTCTTGTGGTCGATGAGCTCCTCGCGCGGATTGCCACCGTTCATGCAGACCAGGCGGTCGAACATGAGCTTCAGGTTCGAGCTCGGGCCATACCAGTTGTGCGGGCCGACGATCGCCCACGCGTCGGCAAGGTCGAGCCGCGCGTAGAGGTCCATGTCCCACATGAGGTCCGGCTCGGCCTTGTCTCCTTTCTCGTAGCAGTTGCACGGCCACACACAGAGCGCCATCGCGGTGGAGACGCAGGCATTGCAGCTCTGGATTCGCGCTCGGCCGTACACGTTGCCAAGGTCCTCGTAGTCGATCTCCCACTCCTGCGGAAGGCGCTCGGCCATGCGCAGCATGAGCGTGCGCGACTTGGAGTCGACGCCAGGGCAGTTGTACTGCCGACGGCCGGAACCGGAGATGATGAGCACCCTGAAAGGACGTTCGCTCGCGGGCAGCCTGCCGTTCTCGTCGTTCGGTTTCATGGACGCACTCCGTGGAATTCCGTGAGGATCGATTCCGGTCATGCCATCATGGGGCATGCCGGTTCCCCGGCCCAGCGCCAATCTATCAGCGGGACGGGCCCGGTAGCTTCTCGATGACCGGTGCGGCCACACACCAGCCGCGCTCGTCCGTCGCTCACCGAAGGGCACTCTGATCACGCTTCCTGCGCATCGAGCGTCGATGCGCGGGTGTGACCAGGCGCGCCACCATGGCAAGGGCACCGTCCACGAGCAGCGAAAGCCCCGCGGCGGGCAGTGCGCCAGACAGCACCATCCGAGTGTCGGCGAGCGCGAGGCCAGTGACGATCGGCTCGCCAAGCCCACCCGCCCCGATGAACGCCGCAAGTGTCGCCGCGCCGACGGTGATGACCGCCGCCGTGCGCACGCCCGCCATGATCACCGGCGCGGCGAGCGGAAGCCGGACCTGGAGCAGTCGCTGGCGTGCCGTCATCCCCAACGCCTCCGCTGCCTCCACCGCGCGCGGGTCGGCGTCCGTCACGCCGACGTAGGTACCCCGCGCGATCGGGTACAAGGCGTAAAGCCAGAGCGCCACAAGCGCCGGCCGCACACCGACGCCGAGGAGGGGAATCATGAATGCGAGCAGCGCGATGCTCGGAATCGTCTGCAGTACACCGAGGGCGCCGAGCACCGGCTCCGCCCCGCCCCGCGCCCGCTCGAGCGCGAGTCCGAGCGGCACCGCCATGGCCACGGCGAGCACGAGCGCGATGGCCACGAGCTGCAGGTGCCGCAGCGTGAGACTGCCGATCTGCCCGCGATAACTCCAGAGATATGCACCGAGTCCCGCCGCGGGACGCGGCGCCACGACCGCATCGCTTTGTCGTGAATCGCCGGCGAGGCCGAGGGCGCGGAGGAGGTCGCGCGCAACCACGCGCACGTCCTCGCGGTTCATTTCGACGCGCTGGTTCGCGCGACGCATCGTTCGCCCGTCGAGCCGCCCGCTCAGCAGCGTGAGGGCCGAGATGGCCTCGGGCCGGTCGTGCGCGAGCCGTGCGCCCACGAGTGCTGCCGCCTCGTAGGGCGGAAAGAAGCGCCGGTCGTCGTCGAGCACCACGAGGTCGTACTTCGCGAGCAGCCCGTCGGTGGAGTAGCCGTCGATGAAATCCACGGCCCCCGCGGCGAGCGCCTGATACTTGAGCGCCGGTGCGAGCGGCTTCACGGCGCGCGGCGCGAGGCCGTACGCGCGTCGAAGCCCCGCGAGGCCGTCGGGCCGGCCGATGAAGTCCGCCGTGAGCCCCCCCGTGAGCGCCGGTGCCTCGCGCGTGAGGTCAGAGAGCGTGTGCAGCCCGTATCGCGCCGCCGTCTCCCGCCGCACGGCGATGGCGTAGGTGTTCTCGAACCCGAGCGGCGGCAGCCATCGTGCCCCGTACCGCTCGGCAGTCGCGCGTGCCACGTGCGCGAAGACTGCCTTGGAGCTTCGGGCGAGCGAGTCCGGGAGGGAGTCGTGCAGGATGGCGAGCAGGCCGGTGCCCGTGTACTCCGGATACACGTCGATCGCGCCGGAGCGGATGGCACCGAATGCCACCTCCGTCGCGCCGAGTCCCGGTCGTCGCTCGACGGCGATGCCGCGTGATTCCAGCAACTGCGCGAACAGCTCGCACAGCAGGTAGGACTCGCCGAACGGCTTGGACCCGACGATGACCGGCTGAGCCGACTTCGCCGCTGGCGCCTGCTGGGCTCCGGCGACCGGGGCCAGGGCAACGACGCAGGCGGCAATGAGGCGGCCGAGCAGCGGCACCACGCGCGGCAGGAGGCGCTCCGCGGGACGGCTCGCGAGCCCGAATACGGCCCGGATCACCTGCCCTCCTGCAGCCGTGTGAGGCCCGCCAGCGTGCGCTCCACGAGGGCCTGCACATACGGGGTTGATGGAGCACGACGTACCTCGGAGAACGTCCCGCGCTGCTCCACACGCCCAGCTCGCATGACGACCAACCAGTCGGCGAGTCGGGCTGCTTCCATCAGATCGTGCGTCACGAGGAGGGTCGTCGCGCCAGTGATGCGGCGCACCCCCTCGAACGCAGCCTGCAGGTCGGCGCGCGAGATCGCGTCGAGTGCGCCGAATGGTTCGTCGAGCAGAATCGCGGGCGGCCGGGCGGCCACGGCTCTGGCGAGTGCCACCCGCTGTTGCTGGCCGCCCGAGAGCTCGTGCGGATAGCGAGACCCGTAGGCAGACGGTGGAAGCCCCGCGAGTGCGAGCGCCTCGTCTGAACGGGCCGCCACATCGTCCATGCCGAGCAGCCGAGGAACCATTTCCACGTTCCGGCGCACCGTCCAGTGGGGAAGCAGCCCCCCGTCCTGGGGGACGTAGCCGATCCCCCGGCGCAACGCCTCGACGGAGCCGGCGCGCACGTCGCGTCCGCCGAGGGTGATCGTGCCGTTCTGTGGGTTCACCATGCGGTTGAAGCACCGGAGCAGCGTCGTCTTGCCGGAGCCGCTCTCCCCGACCAGTGCCACGCACGCGCCAGCCGGCACCTCGAGGTCCACACCGTCGAGGGCGCGCACGGGCGCCACCCCGCCGAACGCGTGGACGACACCCGTGGCCACGAGCGCTGCCGGCACCGACGCTGTGGCGGAACCGGTCACCGGGCGTCCCCGCTTTCGCGGTCCATGGACGTGAAGAGGTTGTTGAGCGCCTCCGCGAGCGTGGGGTGCGAGAAGACGCCGTCCCGCAGCGCGGTGTAGGGCAGCTTGCCCATCATCGCGATCTGGAAGAGCGTCGCGATCTCGCCTCCTTCCAGTCCGAGCACGGTCGCACCGAGGATCTGCCTTGTTTCGGCATCCACCACGGCCTTCATGAAGCCGCGGGTCTCGTCCACCTCGAGCGCGCGCGCGACGCTCGTCATCGGAAGCTTCGCCACCCGGACGTGCAGTCCGGCCGCGCGTGCCTCGCGCTCGGTCAGTCCCACCGCGCCGAGCTGCGGGTCGATGAAGACCGTGTAGGGCACCACGCGGCCGGCAGTGGTCGCGGCCCCCCCCTCCAGGAGATTGGTGCGGAGGATGCGGAAGTCGTCGTACGAGATGTGGGTGAAGGCCGGCCCTCCCTTCACGTCCCCGATCGCGTACACGCCCGGCGCGGAAGTCTCCAACCGCTCGTTCACCTGCACGTAGCCGCGAGCGTCCGTCGCGATGCCCGCACGGTCCAGCCGCAGGTCGTCCGTGTTGGGCATGCGCCCGGTCGCGACGAGCAGGTGCGAGCCGTCGACGGCCTGCTCTGTTCCGGCCTCGCGCGAGCGCCACAGGAGGCGTACGCCATCGGAGCCATGGCTGTCGCGCTCCACGCGGACCGCTTCGGCCGACAGCAGGACGTCGATGCCCTCCTCGCGGAGGATGTCGGCGACCGCATCGGCGACGTCGGAGTCCTCCCGCGGAAGCAGTTGTACGCCGCGCTGCACCACGGTAACCCGGCTCCCGAACCGGCGAAACGCCTGCGCGAACTCGAGCCCCACGTAACCACCGCCGAGCACGACGAGGTGCTCCGGGCGCTCGGTCAGCTCCAGGATCGAGGTGGAGGTGAGGTACGGCACGGCCTCCAGTCCCTCGAGCCGCGGCACGGCAGGCCGCAGCCCCGTGTTGATCACCACCCTCTCGGCGGTGAGCGTGCGCGTGTCCGTGGCATCGCCGCGCTCGGCCCCTCCGATGACCTCGATGGTTCGCTCGTCGACGAAGCGCGCGTGACCGCGGATCAGCTCCACGCCGGCGACGGCGAGCGCGCGCTCGCTGCTCGATCGGAAACTGTCGACGATGTGCTGCTTGCGCTCGTACACGCGCCGCAGGTCCACGCGCCAGCCGCGCGGCGCTGGCGCGTGCTCGTCAGCTGCGTCAGCTGCGTCAGCCGGCGCGCCCCCGTACTCGCCAGCCCGCCGGGCCACGTGCGCGACGCGGGCGCTGGCGATCACCGTCTTCGTCGGGCTGCACCCCTCGTTGACGCACGTGCCGCCAACGTGCACGCGCTCCACCAGCGCGACCCGCCGGCCGCTGCGCGCGAAGGCACCGGCGAGCGGTCCTCCGCCCTGCCCCGCGCCGATGACGATCAGGTCGTAGCGACCGCCTGATCCGTTCGTGTCCTCCCGCATGCCGTTCATCGCTGGCTCCTCGCTCATTCGCTTCGATTGGGCAGGGCTGACTTTCCGTCGTGTCGTTGCCCCCCTGCGACGGGGGCAGGTCGGCACACCTTCCTCAGCTTCCTGAGCAACGGACCGCACGACGCCCGACCCCGGTAGAACTTCCCTCAGGGACTGGGACTTGTCACCCCGCCAACGGAACTTGCGCCCACGACCCCGATCGAGGAGCTTGACATGCACACGCTGCTCATCCCCATCCGCCCACTCCTCACGCTCGGCATCCTCATGATCGGTGCCGCCTGTAGCCCGGGCAAGACTGATCGATCGGCCGACAGCGCCGGTGCTGAAGCAATGATGGGTGCCGCCCCGGTGGATTCCGGCCGGATGGCGATGCCCGCCGGCGCCGACGACCGGCGAGTGGTGACTGCCCTCATCGCCGACTGCGAGCAGATGATGCGCGAGCTGAAGATGGAGCCGCCACGGAAGTGGCGGGATGCGGTGCACGAGCTCCGCACGGATCTGGACCGGATGACGAACATGACCGGCGCACAGCTTGAGCAGGCCATGCCCGAGCACCGGAAGCGCATCGAGGGAATGCTTGCCATGCGCAGTGACATGATGCGCATGTGACCGCGTCTTCTATCTCTCACTGAGGACAGCCTGATGCCGCGAGCGATCTGGAACGGCGCCGTGATCGCCGAGAGCGACGACACGGTGGTCGTCGAAGGCTACACCTACTTCCCCAGGGACTCGGTGCACGCGGAGCTGCTGGCACCCAGCGATCACACGAGCGCCTGTCCGTGGAAGGGGCAGGCGAGCTACCACACGGTCGTAGTGGACGGACAGCGGAATGCGGACGCCGCCTGGGAGTACCGCGACCCGAAGCCCGCGGCGGCCGCGGTCCGGGACCGCATTGCCTTCTGGCGCGGCGTGCGGGTCGAGCCGTGAAGGGTCTGCGCGTCCGTGGATGCATCGCCGAAGCGCGGGGTGGTCACGCGTCACTCAGCCCTTGGGCTTCTAGCGCGTCCGCGACGCGCGCCCGGAGTCGCTGCGGGTCCGAATGGTGCCTCCGACGCGCCGCTACGGCGGCGAGGAACGATTCTTCGAACTGGTACTGCGGATAGCACCGCTTGCAGAGCGCGAGGTGCGCGCGGATCGCCGCCATGCGGTCCGACGTTAGCTCGCCGTCCAGAAAGTCCCAGAGCTGGCGCATGACCGACTCGCAATCGAGCATCGGCGTGCCTGGCATCGTGCCATGAGCGGTGCGTGCCGGCGACTCGCCCCGCTTGACGGCGGAGGCGTCGTGCGCGGCG
>JAJAYP010000244.1 GCA_026786185.1 Gemmatimonadaceae bacterium | reverse complement strand
CTCATCCGTTATCTGTGGCTCGAATCATCCCCTGATCGTACCCGTCAAGGTACTTCTTGTGCTCGCCAATCGCCTCTCGCCAACGGAGCAGAGTGCCCAAGTGTCGAACCATTGGCCAACGGGACGCGTAGATCATGGGTAGATCGGGAATAGATCAAGGGTAGCGGTGCGCGACCTCGGGCACGAAGCGTTCGCGAGCGATCAGCATCCGGAGAACGAGTGGGCGCTGTGGCGGAGTCCGTCTTCACCTTTTTCTTCAAATATTCGCCGCGGCTTTTCCAGCGCGGCGAGATCGTGCTGGCACCCGTCGTCCCTGCTCCGCTGATCGTGCTCGCGCTGCTCCTCGCGCTCCTGCTCGTCGCCTTCACGTATCGGCAAGTGCGCGGGGTGAGCCTCACCGACCGCGCGCTCCTCGGTGGATGGCGCGCGCTGTCGATCGCCATTGTGCTCGGATGCCTGCTGCGCCCGATGCTGGTGCTGTCCACGGCGGTGGCGCAGCGCAACGTGCTCGCCATCCTGCTGGACGACTCACGCAGCATGCGCCTCGCCGACGTGGACGGTGCCACGCGACTGAGCGCGATGCAGCGCACGTTCAGCGACTCGAGTGCGCTCATGCGCGGCCTTTCGCAGAAATTCGCCGTCCGCGTCTTTCGCTTCGCGGCCGACGCCACTCCTGTCGCCGGCGCGTCCACGCTCACCGCCTCCGGCAGTCGCACCGATCTCGCCTCGGCGCTCGACGCGGTGCGCGACGAGCTCGCCGGCATGCCGCTCGCCGGTATCATCGTGGCCACCGACGGCGCCGACAACGGCGGCAGCGACCTGACGGCCTCGCTGCGCGCGCTCGAATCGCGACGCGTCCCCCTGCACACCGTCGGCATCGGCCAGGAACGCTTCTCCCGCGATCTCGCCGTGGCGGAGGTGGCCGTACCGACGAGCGTGCTCACCGGCAGCACCGTGCTGCTCGATGCGGCGATCGGCATCCGCGGCGCAGGTGGCGAGCGCGCGATGCTGAGCGTAGAGGCCAACGGCCGCATCGTCTCCACGGATGAAGTGCGCATTCCCGATCGGGGCGACATCGTGCGCACCCGCCTGCGCGTCCCGCCCCTGCCGCCCGGGACGTATCAGCTCTCGGTGCGGGTCCGCCCGATCGATGGCGAACAGGTGCAGGACAACAACGTGCTGCACAGCATGCTCGAGGTCCGGTCCGGGCCAGCACGCATTCTCTACCTGGAAGGCGAGCCTCGCCCAGAGTTCGCCTTTCTCGGTCGCGCCATCGCCACCGACAGTGCGCTCCAGATGGTCGGCCTCGTACGAACGGCCGAGCACAAGTTCCTGCGGCTCGGCGTGCGTGACAGCCTCGAGCTGCTCGGCGGATTCCCGACGCGGCGCGAGGAGCTGTTCCAGTTTCGCGCCATCGTGCTGGGGAGCATCGAGTCGTCGTACTTCACTGGCGAACAGCTCCGCATGCTGTCCGACTTCGTGAGCGTTCGCGGAGGAACGCTGCTCGCGCTTGGCGGACGCGCCGCGCTCGCCGAAGGCGGCTTCGCCGAGACGACGATGGCCGATGCGCTCCCGGTATCGCTGACGCGAGCGCGCGCGGATACCGGCGCCCCGGCGGTGGCACTCTCGGTGCGCCTCACTTCGGCTGGTCGCGCGCACGCTGCACTGCGGCTGCGTGACAGCGAGACCGCGAGCGCAGCACGGTGGGACTCGCTCCCCGTCCTGACGTCGGTGAACAATCTCGGACCGCTCCGCTCCGGCGCGACCACGCTGCTGGCCGGCCATGCCGGCGGGGATGCGAGCGCCGATGTTCCACTGCTCGCCTTTCAGCGGTATGGGCGCGGGATGGGAGTGGTATTCGGCGTGCAGGATTCGTGGCTCTGGCGCATGCACGCCAGCATGCCGGTGGAGGACGCGACCCACGCGACCCTGTGGCGGCAACTGCTGCGATGGACGGTGGCCGGCGTGCCCGACCAGGTCGACATGTCCGCGTCGCCATCGCGGGTTGGTCCCGGCGAACCGGTCACGTTGCGGGCGCGTCTCGTGGACTCCACGTTCGTTCCGGTGAATGGAGCCGCGATGATCGCCCGCGTGACGACGCCCACGGGTACGATAGTGGATGTGCCCATGGAACGGTCCCTGCGCGAGGATGGCACATACACCGCCCGGTACGTCGCCCCTGAACGCGGCGCGTACGCGCTGTCGGCGATTGCGCGCGTCGGGCGTGACACGCTGCGCTCCGTACCGACGGGCATTCTCGCCGACGATCTGGGTGCAGATGTGGAACAGGCGGAGTTGCGCGCGCCGCTGCTGCGGCGCATCGCCGAGGAAACCGGAGGCCGATACTACCCGCTCTCCAACGCGAATCGACTCGTCGACGATGTGACATACACGGAGAGCGGCGTGACGCAGCGCGACGCACGCGACCTCTGGGACGCGCCCGCCGTCTTCCTGGTGGTCGTGATGCTCCTCGGCATGGAGTGGGCGTGGCGCCGGCGGCGGGGACTGGCATGATGCGTCGCGCACTATTCATCGCGCTGTCGGCGGCCATGACGCTCGGCGCATCTCATGCCGCGAGCGCGCAACGGGTGCACCTGCTCGTCGTGAACGGCCTTGCCGGCGAGCCGCGCTTCCGCGCTACCTTCGCCCAGGCTGCCCGGTTGCTCGCCGACAGCGCGCGCGCACGTTGGGGCGTCGCCGACTCCAGCCTCATCGTGCTCGCGGATGATTCGCTCGGACTCGCGCGGGTCCGGCGCTCCACCCGGGCCGAGATCGCCGAGTCGTTCGTTCGCCTGTCACGGCGCGTCGCGCCGGGGGACGTGGTGCTCGTCTTCCTCAACGGTCATGGATCAGGCGAGGGGGCGGGATCGCGCGTCAGCCTGCCAGGCCCCGACGCCACCGCGGCCGACTTCGCGGTGTGGCTCGCCGGCTTCGCGCGTCAGACGGTGGTGTTCGTGAACGCGGCGAGCGGAAGCGGCGACTTCGTGGGCGCGCTCGCCAGGCCGGGACGAGTCGTCGTCACCGCGACGCGCACCGCCGTCGAGCGAAACGAGACGACGTTCGCCGTGCCGTTCGTCCGCGGTCTCACCGCCAGCACGGGCGACACGGACAAGGACGGTCGTGTCTCGGTGCTCGAAGCGTTCACGTACGCACGAAAGGAGGTGGAGCGGGCCTACCAGACGGACAACCGCATGCTCACCGAGCACGCGGTGTTGAGTGACTCGGCGCTGGCGCGCGCCACCACCTTCGGCGGGTCACCCGCGAGCGCCAACCCGCGCGTGGCGGCGTTGATGAACGAGCGACGCGCGCTCGAGTCGCGCGTGACCGAGTTGCGCGCCCGCAAGAGCACGCTCGACGCGGCGGCGTACGATCGCGAGCTCGAGCGACTGCTCGTCGAGATCGCCGAGCGTACGCAGGCCATTCGCGCGGCGGGAGGGCGGCCATGATGCTCCTCGCGCGAATGCTGGTGCTGGGAGCGTTCGTGCTGGCTGCGCCCATGGGGTGCGCGCGAGGGCAGGCGCCAAGCCTCCGGACCGCCGAGGTGGCGCTGGCTGAGCGTGCGCAACGTCGCGGCGATCGCGCCGACGCGTTGCAGCGCGCGTCGGCCATCGTGTCGGCGTACAAGGCGGGCGGTACGCGATGGACGGCGATGGACCGCGTCGCGGCCGGACGAGCCTATCTGCTGCTCGCGGCAGCGAGCGCCACGGCGGTTCGGCAGGCCCTCGCGGCGTTCGATGCCGCGACGGCGGCGGATTCGACCTTGCTCGACGCGCGACTTCGCGCCGCCGACCTGCTGCTCGACAAGTACAACGTGCCCGACGCGAAAGCGTCGTATGAGGACGTGCTGCGCCGCGCGCCGAACGATGCGCGTGCACTGCTGGGGCTCGCGCGCATTGCCAGCCAGGGCGGTGATCCTCAGGCGACGACGCTGTTGCGACGGAGCCTCGCGGCGGACCCGTTACTCGCGAATGCGCAACTCATGCTCGCCCGCGTGCACCTCGAGGCGGAAGCCCACGACTCCGCAACGGTGGCCGCGCGGCGAGCGCTCT
>JAJAYP010000243.1 GCA_026786185.1 Gemmatimonadaceae bacterium | reverse complement strand
GCTGGAGGCGGAGTATCGGCGCACGGTGGACTCCGTGCTCCTCATCCGCCAGCGCGCGCATCTCGCCGGTGACGTGCCGGTGCTGCAATCGGCGATCGGGCTTCGCAATCCGTATGTGGATCCGCTCTCGCTGCTTCAGGTCGCGCTGTTGCAGCGCAAGCGCGCAAGTGCGTCGACGCCGGAGCAGGAGCGCATCGAAGAGGTGCTGGCGACGACGCTGAGCGGGATCGCGCAGGGACTGCGAAATACCGGATGATGACACGAACGCCGCGCTGGTCGGGGAGTGGCCAGCGCGGCGTTGGTTCGTGAATCGTCCTGCGATGTTTGGTGCGACGGATCGGTCAAACGCCGCTGGTCACACGATCGCGCCGGCGCTTCGCCAGACCGAGCACGCCGATGAGGCCCGTGGCGAGCAGCACCATCGACCCGGGCTCCGGGGTCACGGTAACCGCATTGGCGCCGACATTGAAGCCGTGCCAGAACTCGTTGGGATCGGTAGCGAATTGCAGTGTCGTGAAATCCTCGCGGAACTGGATCACGCCGTGCCCTTCGAGACCGGTGAGCATCGTTCCACCAAGACTGCTGAGCAGCGGGCCGTTGCCCCAGAAACCCCGACCCTGATCCACGATGTCGAACGAGCCATTCAGGAAGGAGTAATTGACGGGGCTGTTCGGTTGCCCGATGCTGACGAACGCCATGAACATCCCGCTCAGGCTCTGCGAGAACGTGAGAGTATGGAGGCCTGGCGCACTCAGGGCGATCATGTCGGAGGCGACGGGCGCATCGACCGCGTCGTATGCTTCCCACGGAATGCCCGCGGACGTTCCACCCTGACGCCAGTAGTTGAACTCACCGCCGGTCTGGAAGAATGCCGCCGGCCCGGTATAGGTGACTCCAACCATCGTCCCGCCAATATTCATCGTCCCGAACAACGTGTTCGGTGCTTGCCCCGCCACGGGAGCCTGCCAGTCCACCCACGTGAGCTGCGCCTGCGCCGTCGCAGGTAACAGCGCGCCAGATCCCAGCGCGAGCACCCCGACCACGCGCCGAAATCCACTGCCGATGTGATTCAACACGCGTCCATCTCCTCTTCTGTCCAACGTGAACCTGCTGTAGCCGTTCGCGATCGTCCGCCTGGGCTACCGGCGACTCTGAGGAACCAACAGGAGTTCGCTCGGGGAAGAGCCGCCTTTCAAGCGGCATCATGCAAGCTTTCGTCCCGATGTCGCTACCACATAATACCTTGCTATATATAGACTTCAGATGATCACCTCACGCCGGATCATGGCGGTGACGCAACATATCTGTCGCGTGAATGACGCGATGGTGCAACACTCGGCCAGACCGTGAGCGCATCTACCAATCAACCGCTCGCGGTCGGCCTCATCGGGTACGGCCTCGGTGGGTCCGCCTTTCATGCTCCGCTCATTGCCGCTACCCCAGGCCTTCACCTCGCCGCCGTGGTCACGCGCGACGCGGGGCGCCGCGCGCAGATCGAGCACCGATATCCCGATGCGCGAGTCGTCGCCGACGTCGATGCGCTCTGGCAGATGTCCGATGCACTGGATCTCGTCGTCGTGAGTTCGCCCAACGCCACGCACGTTCCGTATGCGCGCACAGCGCTCGACGCGGGGCTGCATGTCATCGTCGACAAGCCATTCGCGCCGAGCGCAGCACAAGCGCGAGAGATCGGCGCGCTCGCGGATCGCGTCGCGCGATTCGCGATACCGTTTCACAACCGGCGGTGGGATGGCGATTTTCTCACCGTTGAACGTCTCGTGCGCGACGGCGCGTTCGGTGAGGTCCATCGATTCGAATCGCGGTTCGAGCGATTGCGTGCGACGGCGAAACCGCGCTGGACGCTTCCTGACGCCGCCGAGCGGGGAGAAGGCATCGTGCTCGACATCGGAACGCATCTCATCGATCAGGCCCTGCACCTGTTCGGGCCTGTGGTCGACGTCCATGCCGAACTGGCGCGCCGGCATCCGTCGGTGGTGGTGGAGGACGAGGCATTCCTCTCCCTCGCGCATGCCAACGGCGTGCGCACTCATCTCTACATGAGCGCCGCCGCGGCGCAGTCGGGCGCTCGACTGAGCGTGTGGGGTGCGCGCGCCGCGTACGTGAAGCACGGGCTCGATCCGCAGGAGGATGCGCTTCGCGCCGGCGTCATTCCCGGCGCGCCCGGCTGGGGCGCCGAGCCGCGCGAGCGGTGGGGATCGTTGGGGACGACAGTGGAACACTCGGCGCATCCAACGTTGCCGGGCGCATATCCCGCGTTCTATGCCGGAGTGGAGCGGGCCATTCGCGCCGGCGAGCCGCCACCCGTGCTCGTCGCTGATGCGGTCGCGACGCTGGACGTCATCGAGGCGGCATTTCGTTCTGCGCGAGAACGGCGCGTCGTCGAGATCGCGTCGGCGGGCTGAGCGTGGGTGCGGCCGGAGTGAGCTGCGCGACTGCAGCAGGAGAGCGATGAGCCGGCAGCGAGGAGCGATGAGCGGTGGGCAATGAGTGACCGGCTCTCACCGCTCACCGCTTCCCGCTCCAAGCCCCCAGCTTCAGCCCTCTCCCCCTGCCGTTCTCACAACAACAGTCATGGCATTCGCCACTTCGCTCCATCCGACGCGATCAGCTGATCCGCCTCGTCCGGTCCCCAGCTTCCCGCCGCGTACGTCGCCATCGGGTT